>JAIOTM010000108.1 GCA_021106755.1 Candidatus Cloacimonadota bacterium
TAATCCCATAGACTTTGACTCCATATTTGGATGGGGACAGAATTGGGGAACTAACTACGGATTTTAGGAGAAATTATGGCAAATACAACAAACTATAATCTATACAAACCGATTGAAGGTGAGTCCGGCTGGGCTACTATTATCAACTCGAATTTCGATGTTATTGATAGTCAGATGAAGTCGAATCAGGACTCTATAACCGGTCACACCGGAACAGGCAAACATAAGCATGAAGCCAGTCAGATTCGCACTTCCAACGGTTCTGATGTGCAATCAATATTGGATGGAAAAGCGAATCTATCGCATACTCATTCAATTTATGCTCTACAATCAGAAATGGAAATTATCGGAAACACTCTTGATTTATTGGCTCCGGATTTGACTTCGGTCAACCTGTTTATCGAAGCAGTAAACCGAGATGGTGGTCTTCGTATTCACTTCTATACAGATGTCAGCGTTTACTTTACACAGGCTGTGCTACAGATTGATAAAGGTGGCTCTGGTGTGAGTGGAGTGACCACTTCCAGCAATGTTGTTTTCATTCCAGGAAGCGATTTGAGTGGAGTTGTCGATGCTGATGTAATCGGCATTACTGTAATTTTGTACTCAGGTCTCAGCTCGATAGAACAAACGATAAATCATACTTTCTACCTGACTCCGCTACCTTTAGAAAGTCGGGTAAACGTAATCGAACAACAACTTACACTTGGCAATATCATCGACTCGTTTGCACAGGATGAAGATGCGTTACAAGCACTTGCTAACGTGCTTCACTCCTCAAACACACTTGCACAGAAGATTTCGGAGTTGATGGCACCATGAATACCATAAGACAAGACACTATATGGGATTTAGTGAACAAGAAAACCAAGCCAACTATCTCAACGGATAAGAATATCGCATTTGTAAAGACCATTTATTCAACTGTGGATACAAAAGAAGAGCTTGGAATTGAGGATGAGAATCTTGTCCTGCATGGTTCGGAATTTCCATCTGAACCACAGCCCGGACAAGTATTTATTAAAGAGGGTACACCATACATTTATAAGGAGATGGCATGAAAATTAAAGAGCTAATTCAGATTAAGAAACTCGAAGTGACCAAAGAATACGAAAAACTGCAAAAAACAATTACCGAATCGAAAGAGAAACTCTTGAAAACTGAAGGTGCATTCCTGATTCTGCAACACCTTGAACAGCAACTAGATAAGGAGGCTTAAATGTCAGGTCAATGGAAAGAAATACTTGATGCCGATAAACTCGGTGCAGCCGATGGAATTGCACAACTCGATGCTACTGGTAAGTTGAAATCTACTCAAATACCGGAGATTGATCCTACTAACATATCAGGAATCCTGAGTGCAAGCCAGATACCAAGTTTGGATGCTTCGAAAGTCACTTCGGGTGCTTTTTCAAGCAGTCGGATTCCATCATTGGATACGACTAAAATCGCATCTGGATCACTAAATGCAGACCGGATTCCAACACTGGCACAAGCCAAAGTAAGCGGTCTATCCACCTCATTAGCAGGTAAAGTTAGCACCTCTACAAAGGTCAATGGCAAAGCGTTATCAGGTGATGTTACACTCAAAACAGCAGATATTATTGAAGAAGTTGGCTCGCTACCTGAATCCGGATTGATTGGAGAAATCTGTGCGTTTGAAGGTAAATTATACGTCTGGAAAGGTGAATAAATCCGAACCAAAAATCCAGTAATTCGACCTGTTTTTGTACTCAAGAACAGGTTTTTTGTTTTTCTAATGTGAGTAACTCTTAACTTCTTACAATACATGAAGTAAGCTTCCATGTAAATGTTCATAAAATAATTGAATTTGATAAAAAAATATGCCATCTTGTTGGCATCGAAAAATCAGCTATTTTTAAGCATTTATGCCACCTTGATGGCACTTTCTGCCACGAATTTGGCACTTTTTGCCATTTTGCGTGTCACTTTACATTGGTGTCAACATACAAGGGTCGAAAAGTACAAACAAGCAGGTGTATCTTTGGGGCAGAAAAGAAAAACTTGACAAAATAATTTCCAGTATATATACTTTGATGTGTATAAAGTAGTGTTTTGAGAGGTGAAGATATGTTATCTGGATATTGTTTGTGAATCAGGCATTGAGTTTTCCCGAACGATTCCTCTACCATATCTGGGATGGTCAGAAATATCAACCGCGGATGACAACCGAAAGCGGCAAATTATTGCGCGTTCTCTTTCCTGGTGAATGGAACACAGATTCTGGTCCTGACTTTCGCCACGCGATTGTCCAGATCGGCGATGTCATATACAAAGGCGATGTGGAAATTCATATCAAAGCAAAAGACTGGTTCGCGCATCATCACCAGAAAGATTCCGCCTATAATAAAATCATCCTGCATGTTGTCTTCCAGAATATTCAATCATCACCGTACATCACTACAGAGAATGGGATTAAAGTAGAGACTGTCGCATTGAGCCGCTTTATAGAAAAACCATTGATAACTCTCCAGAAACAATTCAGCACCTCTAAGCCGCCAGATTCAAAAACATTTTGCGTCAGATTTGCCAGAACCAGTTTTTATCAGGTAGAGAGCTTTCTTGAAGAGATGGGATTCCGAAGACTGGAGCGCAAAGTAAGCCGATTTGCCGCCGAAAAAAGCTTCTGCGACTATAACGAACTTCTCTACAAAGGTATTATGGAAGCCCTTGGATATTCAAAAAACAAGACCCCAATGCTGAATCTTTCTGAATATGTACGTCTGCCGCAACTCCAGAAACTAATAGCGGATGGCACTGATTTAGACAGCATTATCGCGCTACTACTCGGTAGCAGTGGTCTGATAAACAAACTTCCCATGTCTCTTACCCAGAAACAGCAACAACTCTGGCAGAAGCGATATTCTCTTTCGCGGAGTCATCCCACCACATTGCTTCTTGAATGGAATCTGTTTCGTCAGAGACCGGGAAACCATCCGGCTATTCGTTTGCTTCAGGCTGCCGCTTTCTTTTACGAGAACTCCACACCCCTGCACCATATTCTTCGTGGTTTCTCACTCCTCAAAGAATCGAACGATTTCCAGCAACCTCTCAGGAACCTTGATACACTATTTGAAGCATCGGGGAAATTGCTACCTGAAAGTTGTGGTATCGGTAAATCACGAGTCAGAATAATAACAGTAAACGTTATTATCCCGCTGATTCTTCTTTACGCAAGAGAACATCACTATAAAGATTTTGAGCAATATCTACTAAGATTTTACCAGCATTTCGCTCCTCTGCCACCTAACAGAACTACCCGCTATATGGAGAAATTTCTGGACAATCACCAGTGCAAAGTCCAACGAAAAAGAGCAATCCTGCAACAAGGTTTAACCGAATTATACCACACACGTTGTAGCAAACATCTTTGCTATAAATGCGAATCCGAAACAGCAGATGAAATTGTCGTTCGAGAGCAACAATCCCCATATTATGCTGTTGCCAACAATACTATGGTAAACTGATAGATTTTAACAGAGAGGTTGAAGCTATTTGTGACGCAGGATTCCATTGACAGATAGTTAAAAGCAGATTGTTTTGAATCATGTTAGTTATACTTCTACTGATTATATTGGGGCTTGTCCTGCAACAAGCGGGTGTTATCCCTCTTCTTTACCTGAATATTCTATTGATAATATCTACAGCGTATGTTTGGGGTAAAAGCTGGATAAGCAAAGTAATTCTGCTTGTTTGTATGGTTGCTTTTGTATCATTGGCAGGCTTTGTTATTCGCTCTGATAGAATTATTCTGTTAATTCAACTTGTAATAACACTCAGCGGTATTCTCCGGAAATTCATTCGACGCAGACAAGAACCACAGCAAGACATATCATCAGATGTACTACGCGAATTTTGGTCAACACTGGAACAGGCAGACAAAAAGATGAAGAAGAAAGACTAAATCTGACGCAACATTTCTTTCGCGGTTAGCCCTGTCTGTGGGTGTTTCCAGTCAGGGGCAATTTCCGTAAGTGGTTTCAGGACAAATTTTCTCTCGGCTATACCGGGATGCGGAAGCGTTAATTCCGTAATATTTATACACAAATCATCAATTGAAAGAATATCAATATCAATAGTCCGCGCTCCCCAGCGGCGTGTACGTATTCTCCCGAGATTCGTTTCTATTTGCTGGCAGGTTTTCAATAATTGGAGTGGTTCAAGCTGGCAATAAAACAAAGCTACCGCGTTAAGGAAATCCGGTTGATTAGTTACTCCAAAAGGTGATGTTTCAATAACCTTGCTGCAACAAATCAGATTTAAGCCAGCAACTTCGTTGAGGGCGACGAGAGCTGTTTCAATATTTTCATGGCGGTTTCCGAGGTTAGAACCGAGAGCGACAAAGGCTTTTCTCACTATCTGCTCCGCTGCATCTCCACTTCAACGGAGCTAAGACTTCCGTTGATAGGAACAGATGGTTTGCGGATTATTACCTTCGCTTTGCAAACTAGGTCAAAAGCAGCAAAAATATCATCAAGGATGCAATTGGCACAGTTTTCGAGAAGCACAAATTGCTTCTTTTCCATAACATGTTTAATCTCGGCAAAGACTTTTGTGTAGTCAATAGTATCGGAGAGATGTTTTATCTTACTGTCTAAGGCTGAATCAGATTCAACCGTTAAATCCACGATAAACCGCTGTCCTAATTTTCGTTCTTCCGGGTGTACACCGTGATAGCCGTAAAACACCATTTCATTCAGATGTATTTTCATGGGTTCTCTCTGGAGGTAGCTCAATTTTTTCAATAATTTCAAAATGTATCTTATTAGCGAAACGTTTATCCAATAAACGGATTATCAGGATACTAACTAAAAGTCCGGCTATAGAGGTGATAATGGAAACATCTTCGCTGAAGCCAATTAGTTTAGCGATAAAATAAAAAACTATCATCATCATAATAGGCAGGATGAAAAGAATAAACGATGAAAGAAGCTTCACGCCTGCTGATGCTGAAACTCGTACATGATCGCCTATTGAAAGCTTTATATCGGTTTCCAGCGTATGTCGGACACTACTGCCTTTGGACATACACAATCCGCGTATCGCACAGGAGTCACAGGAGTCGCTTTTGTCGATTTCTACTGTTACCTTTCCCTTTTCCGTCGAGATAACAACGGCTACATCTTCCTGAGTATCATCCATGTTCATATCATTTTCCTGTTTTTTCAATAATGGAAGAAGTGGAACGTCCTTCGAGAAACACCAGACTTTTCACTTCACCTCCGGCAGCAAGGACTATGTCAGACCCGACAATATCTTCCGGTTGCCAGTCTCCACCTTTTACCAGCACATCCGGTTTGAGCTGACTAATCAGTTTATAAGGAGTATCTTCATCAAAGATTACTACATAGTCAACAGCTTCCAACGCCGCGAGGACTATCGCTCTGTCTTCCTGAGAATTAACAGGACGCGTGGAGCCTTTCAGTCGGCGTACAGAAGCATCGCTGTTAAGTCCTATAACAAGAATATCTCCCTGTTGCCGGGCTTCACGCAGGTAAAGAACGTGTCCGGCATGGATAATATCGAAACAACCATTGGTAAAAATCAGCCTTTTGCCTTCTCTTTTCCATGTCTGGCGAAGTTTCGTTAACTCGGTAACAGTAGCGATTTTCATTCTTGTTTCAGTCCTTGTAACTGGTATATCTTTACCGCGAAGTTTTTTCCTTTAACCTTCACCTCGTCAAGAAATTCCGCTATTACATCGTCTTTAACAAGAGCGTATGTGTATTCGCTGATGATTATCTTGTTCACTGTATCGTATTCTTTGTTGATAGCTTCTAATCTGGCACCAAGATTGACATTGTCACCGATAGCAGTGTAGTCGAAAATCTGCTCTGATCCCAGATTGCCAATCGTCATGGGTCCGCTGTTTACGCCAATGCCAATCTCGAAAATGTCCTTCCCCTGAGATCGCCAATTATCGTGCATTGCATTGAGAACCCGACGCATTTCCAGAGCGACTTTGCAAGCAGAAAGAGCATGATTTTCCACTTGTATTGGCACACCAAACAGTGCCATAATCTCATCTCCCACAAACTTATCTAACGTCCCATTATGTTTAAGGATTACATCGACCATAGCGGTTAAGTACTCCCTTAGCTGGGCAACAGTTTCCTGGGGTTCGTGGGACTCTGTAAATGTAGTAAAGGAGCGGATATCCGAGAAAAGGACAGTAGCTTCTTGTAGTTTCCCGCCATAGCTCAGACTTTTCGGGTTTTTCAGCAGTTCATTTACCAGTTCGGGTGCCATGTACTGCTGGAACGCGTTCCGAATGAATTTTCGTTCCGCTGAGGTTTTAATGTAGTGTCTGATTAAGGTAATCATCCAGGTTCCCAGCACTAATAGCGGAAATTGCAACACAGGTAACACCAGATTCTGGTAAGAGAACAGTAAAAAGACCGTTAGCCAGATAAATATCATCAGCCCAATAGTTATAGCAAATGTTACATTGGGTTTAAGAACAATGAACATGTAGTAAAAACCGAATGCAAAAGCAAGGTGCAGAATGAGAAGAAATAACCAGGATAGCTTTTTGAGAAAATCGCCGTTAAGACACATCTCAATAAAATTGGCGTGAATCTCCACTCCGGGCATTACTTGTTTGGTCGTCAGAAACGGAGTGTTGAAATAGTCGTGAAGCTCTTCCACGGTTGAACCTATCAATACAATTTTGTCACGAAAAGCATTTACAGGAAGCTCATCAAAAGCATCAAGATCATAGTCGGGGTTAGGCATAGCGAAACTGGAATCATCCAGCACATCGGAATATGAGTAAGATGTAAAAGTTCCGGCTGGTCCATAATAGTTGATATACGCCGTGTTAGCAGAGACTTTTGGTACAATAATGCCATTGTCGAAAGTATCTTCTGTTCCCTTGATAATAAAGGTGGTGGGAGTGTTGTCGAACAATTTGTCCGGCTGAGTCAGATAGTACTGGTAGTTTTTATTCAGCAAACCCAAGCAAAGGGTGCCAAGTGTGTAATAGACATCTTCGCCGGACTTCTGATAGAGTGAGTACTGACGCACAAAGGAGTCGGAATCGGAGGGTGTATTGGTAATCGCCCAGTGTAATTTTCTCTTCCGGATATCCGCGATAGGTTTGATAATCCGCTCCATGGTCGCGTAGGCATTTTCCTCGCGGTCAACCTTTCCGGCAAAAATAACGTTACCGTATTTCTCGGCTGTAGCGGCAAGCAGACTGTCGCCATAGTCGTTCATGGATTCGGTCATCAGAATATCAAAAATTATTTGTTTTGCTCCGGCAAGGTTGAGGTTTTCAATAATCCGGGCGTGATACTCACGGGGGAATGGCCAAGGTACATCCAGCATGGAAAAGGTGCCGTCATCCACGACAACCATCACAACATCTTCAGAGATTTCCCGCTCACCCCTCATTGAAAAAAGAGTATTGTAGCTTTTCAACTCAAGCTGTTCCCAGAAAAGAGTCAGAAACAGTATTTCAGCGGCGATGAAAATAAACAGAGGAATCGCAATGTTTTTGAGTATTTTCATAATTGTACCTTTGTCGTCTCAAGCTGAGACGATGATTCAGGTTTTCTCTACCTGCCTTTCTCCATTCATCCTATATTAGTGGCATTTACCACGAGACTATGCTGTCCCATTGTTTTTATGGAACAAACCCGCGTGTCTGTTCTGAGAACTCAACAGAAATATCACTTTCTGACGAATAAACAGGTTCTACAAAGAAACCAGCCAAAACATATTATTATGATATTTTAGAATCTGTACTCTGTTTTGAATTTCCACTCGAATTTGGAATAACCTTGATTGTTGAAGTCCTGATTATCGTAAATACTTATTCCAATATTGGTTGAGCAGAACCATGGTGGTAGCACTTTGTATCCGGTACCTATATTAAACAGCATTTGGGTCTGGCTGTCCGAGTCACCACCGTAAGGGGAGTAGCGATTACAGGC
>JAIOTM010000365.1 GCA_021106755.1 Candidatus Cloacimonadota bacterium
ACTACGATGTTAACGGCAATCTCGACATTGTCACCGATCCGCGCAATATTATCACCGATTACAATTATAATGACCGCGACCTGGTAGAAACAGTTACTTCTGCAAACGTCAGGATTGCCAAATACGATTACGACGAAACAGGGCGGACCACCAAAATTACTAATGCCAGGGATCGTTCTTGGCAGATGTCTTTTGATGAGGCTGGAAATCTTCAGACCAGCACAACTCCCATGGGCTATGTCGATAATTTTAACGAGTATTATCCAGACGGCAGCCTCAAGCGCCAGACCGACCGGAACAGTCGTGAAACCAGTTACACCTATGACGGCGTAGGCCGGATGACTTCCCTGAACATCGCTGGAGGCAACCAGTATGGCTACCAGTATTGGGATAATGGTCAGTTGAAAAACATTTCCCGCAACAGCACTCAGATTGGTTCGTTTCAATATGATGCCCGCGGTAAACTCACCTCCTACACCGATCCAAACAGCCAGACTGTAAGCTACTCGTACTATCCAGGCGGCAACCTCAAGACCATTACCTACCCTGGTTCTAAATTGGTTACTTACGACTATGATACCAGGAACCTGCTGACTTCTGTTAAGGATTGGAAAGATCGTAACACGAGCTATGAATACACTAATGGTGGCCGTTTAAAAAAGATCACATATCCAAACGGTGCATACATCGAATATCTATACGACGGTTATTACCGTCTCAAGACGGTCAGCAACAAGAAGGCGGACGGAACAGTAATTACCGAATATACTGTTGATGTTTTTGATGAACTGGATGCTCCAAAACAGGTCACTACCACCGGTGGGATTGCTGCGCCGGCTGCTGCCCTGAACGATGGGTACAGCTATGATAACAACAACCGGATCAGTACTGGCGGCGCTGCTTCTTTTACTCACAATGATATGGGAGAAATTCTCACCAGGACCGCAAACGGCAGCACGGACAGCTTCTCCTGGAATCAGTTAGATGTGCCTGGCAGGCTGCAAAACATGACAATGAATGGTTCAACCAGGGTCTATGAGTATGACGGTCTTGGTAACAGGGTTGCTGCCACAGTTGATGGTAGCGAGACCAGGTATGTTCTTGATGTTTCCGGACGCTTGGCCAATGTGATTGCCGAGACCGATTCCAGCGGCAATGTAATCGCGTATTACGTCCATGGATTGGGCTTGATCGGGAAAATCCTGCCGGATGCAGCAGGTACTGCTCATTATTATCATTATGATAGGCGAGGTAATACTGTGGCCCTTACAGATGGTACCGGTAATGTGACCGACCAGTACTCCTATGACTCTGATCCTTTTGGTTTTGCCATAGTCAGGCAGGGGAGTACCGAGAACCCATTTACCTTTGTAGGGCGGTATGGGGTTATGGATGAGGGTGATGATGTTTTTTATATGAGGGCCAGGTTTTATGATGCAGCGGCAGGGAGGTTCTTGAATGAGGATCCTATTGGATTTGCCGGTGGGGATATGAATTTGTATGGGTATGTTGGTGGAAATCCTATTGTCGGGGTTGATCCTAGTGGGTTGAGTAAAGACAACAATTTGCTTTTAGATATTTCTAACGATTATGGAATATCCAATTCGACTCCTGTTATTGCTGGAGCGGGTGACACAAATATTATTAGCGAGACTTTTTACACATGGGGTCGTTGCATTTACGAAGAGGTGTCATCGCCTTACAAGGAAGGACATTATATTACTGGGACTATGTCAATTTTAGGTAATGTAATGAAAGGATCCCTATATTCTCCATGGAAGGCGGCATATGACGGAGGAATGATTTCAGCTGAAGAGTATGAAATTGCAAAAGTCCCATATTCTGTTGGTGTTGATGCTTATAGCGCAGTGAGTAGTTTTAAAAATGGATTTGTTAAACCATATAAATTGGTTACTTCAAACAAAACAATAACTACTGGAAAGATATTGGCAACTATGGGCAAGGCAACTTATGATAAAGTAGATGGAGCACAAGGATCTGCAAGTTTTATTGACGGAGTTAGGGAGTTATTTGATAATTTATTCGATTAATAAGCCAGGTAGGGTGCGCACTGCGCACCATTTAATTAATTAACTCGACAGTCCTAAATTTTCGTAATCCATTGAAATCATTAATAGCACCAAAATTGAAACAGGATTTTTAAAACCAATAATTTCAATTGGTTATTGAATTATAGTGCGTAGGTTGGGTTGAGGTACAAAACCCAACAAATATGAAGTAAAGTTGCGCTACGAATCGTTTTTGTCGGGTGAACTCGGCCTGCGGCCAACCACTTGTGACCTACAGCTTTTTTTGTTTCAACAGTTGTTGCTGTAATTCACAGTAGCAATACGACGATCTTCACTATTTCACCCGCGTGAAACGATCAGATGGGCGATCCATCGGATTCACGATCATTTCGGATGTTTGGCTGAGATATACATAGCAAACGTCTTGAGACGATGAAAGGCTGGTTTTTTTGCTCACGATGGTTTTACAAACAAAGCAGAAGGCCTCATGAAGAAAAAGGGTGTACTTTGGTCAGTCAGAGAGGATCTTGACGGTCTGCTTGAGTCCGTTAGGTTGCGGCGGTTGCCGAATGCAAACGCAATAAATATGAAAATTAAGTCATAAGGATGTTACATTATGAGAAAAATTTACCAACTTAAGCTGATATTACTAACAATATTCCTTTCATTGTATGTTTTTGCCTTCTCTGCCCCAGCTCTTGGAGCACAGGTGACTTATCGAGCTCATGTTGCCAACCTTGACTGGCAAAACTGGGTTGCTGATGGTCAGGTAGCAGGTCTCCCCGGATCTGGGAACCAAATGGAAGCTGTAGAGATAAAACTCTCTGGTTTTCCTTCGAGTTACCACATTGATTATCAGGCACACGTGGCATACATCGGTGATCAAGATTGGGTCTCGGACGGTCAGGTTGCTGGGACGACTGGTGAAGGTAAGGCAATTGAAGCAATACGAATCGAATTGCGAGGATTTCCTTCAAATTATCATGTGAAGTACAGGGTTTACATTCAAAATGTTGGGTGGCAAAGCTGGGTGGAGGACGGTGCGCAAGCTGGAACTACTAACGAAGCAAAGGCACTTGAAGCCGTGCAGATTCAAATATATTGGGATGCATTACCTGCTCCCACAATAAGCAGTATCAACCCGGCCAGTGTCACCAAAAATCAATCTGTGACATTTACCCTGACTGGTAATGGATTCCAAAATGGATTTACGGCAAAGCTGATTAACGAACATGGACTGGAATTCAATCCCTCTTCGACCC
>JAIOTM010000120.1 GCA_021106755.1 Candidatus Cloacimonadota bacterium
CCAATACCAGCCAAAGAGCTTTCAGATAGATTGCATGATGTTCCTGGTACTTTTGAAGATAGATTGAAGACATGGCTCAAAGAGATGAAGATATAAATTTCCGGGTTGTACTTTATCAGCCGGAGATTCCCGCTAATACAGGCAACATTGGCAGATTGTGCCTCGGCATGAATGCCGCTTTGCATCTGATACGTCCCGTGCGATTTCTTCTCACCGATAAGTATTTGAAACGGGCCGGTCTGGATTACTGGGACGAATTGAACGTGCATATGCACTCAAGTTTAACGGAATTCAGAGAGAGCTATCCTGAAAGCAGAATCTGGCTTTGCAGTACTAAAGCGGTTATGCCCTATCACAAGGTAAAATTCCAGCGGGGAGACGCACTGATTTTCGGACCGGAATCGCGGGGATTACCGGAAGAACTGCTTAGGGAGTACTCAGAAAACACCCTGTCAATTCCCATGACGAAGCAGATTCGGTCGTTTAATCTTGCTAACAGCGTAGGGATTATTTTAAGCGAAGGGATGCGACAATTGGAGTTTCCCGGTTGCACTGTTGGAAGTGGAAAAATTTTCGTTGACGGCTGAGACGATAATACATTTTCTAATAAAAACGAAACAGAGGAGGCTGTATGCTGCAAGGTTCTTATGTGGCTATTGTAACCCCATTCAAAAATAAGGATATAGACTACTCGGCGGTAGAGCGGTTGTTGCATCACCATCTGGATAACGGAACAGATGGGATTTTACTGCTCGGTACAACCGGGGAAGCACCTACTCTCGCCAGCGATGAAAAAGAGCGGTACATCCGGTTCTGCGTTCAGAAAATTGATGGAAAAGTTCCGGTGATGATGGGAACAGGCACTAATAATCTTAACCACACAATAGCGATGACCGCACGCGCGAAAAGCTGGGGAGTCGATTCCGCTCTGGTAATTACTCCATATTACAACAAGCCGACTCAGGAAGGGCTATACCAGTTTTTCAAAGCGGTAGAAGCTGCTACGGATATTCCAATAGTGATGTACAATGTTCCGGGCAGAACCGGCGTTAACATGTCTGCTGAAACAGCAATCCGGCTGGCAAATGAGTGCGAAGGGATAGTTGCCCTGAAAGCCGCGAGTGGTGATATTGTAAAAGCATCGCTCGTTGTAAGGGAAACCTCGGATGATTTCGCGGTTCTTTCGGGTGAAGACCCCCTCAACATGCCTTTAATGGCTTGCGGGGCAAGCGGGTTCATCTCCGTTACTGCCAATGTTGTCCCGGATATGTTGCATAAGCTCTGGGCTTTGTGCTCTTCCGGCGATTACTCCTTTGCCAGAAAACTGCATCAACAGTTGTTAGAACTGAATAAAGTGCTCTTTATTGAGACAAACCCGATTCCCGTTAAAGAATCACTTGCCATGATGGGAATGATTCAACCGGAATTCCGTCTGCCTATGTGTCCTTTACTGAAGGCTAACAGACAGCAGTTAATGAATGTTTTGAAGTCATATAAACTAATAGATTAGGTCATATAATTGAAAAACCCCGGCAAACGCGATAATTACATTATCTGCCCGCGAACTAAGCGGTTTGAAAGCATCTTTGTTTGCGCGTGCAACTGCACAAATAAGTGCCGTGAATATCGTTTGAGTGTCAGGGTAGAAACATTACTCAAATTTGTCGAAAAACACCCGGAATACAAGCTTATAGGAGAACTAATGGCACAAAAAAAAACAACAGTTAAAGGCGAGAAAAAGTATTGGGTTGTAACCGATGACAACCAGTATCAAGAAGTTGATCATGATGATTTAATGAAGAATCCCATGGACTATGTTGGAAAAAAGATTTTCGACAAACCACCTTTCAAATATGAATTGGTTGTCTCACTGAAACGAACTAAAAACGATTAAGTACTAACCAGAGATGGATTACGCCTACCTGGCAAGCTGGGTAGCGGCACAGCAGCATTGTTTTGAAAAACAATGGATTGTTCAGCGGCTGTCCCGCTTTGAAAATCAGTACCGTATTGAGTTTCGCAAGCGCAAAACATATTTGCAGATAGACCTGGCGAACTCTTCCTGTTTCTTTTCCGCAAATAAAGATTTACCGTTTAAAGAATCGGGATTGCCCGGCGCGTTCCCAGACCGACTCACGGCTGCCACCCTTCGAAGCATTTCCCTCGCCGAAAACGACCGCATAATAACCTTACATTTCACCCGCGTAAATATGTACAGTGTCACCGAAGAAACCGGACTTGTTATTGAACTTGCTCCCCGCTTCGAGAATCTTATTCTGACAGTAGCAGAGAGTGGAGTAGTGATAGACTGCCTTAAACGAATTTCGCTGGCAGATAACAAACAACGGCAGGTTCTTCCTGGTGCACCATACCAACCACCCGAAACCACTTATGTACCTCAGCGTCGAATATTTACACCCCCCTATACGCTGTCAGATGGAACTGAGACTGATGATATTAACCGCTGGATGGAGGCAAATTATTACGAGGACTACCTGTCCCGGAGAGCGGAAAAATTAATCAGTCACAAGACAGGACAACTAAACAAGAAGGTAAAAAAAGCAAATCGAAAGCTTCTTCGGCAAAGAGAAGAGTTGGCTGATGCCGACAAGGAGAAAATGTATCGGCAAAAAGGTGAGTTATTGAAAGCCAATTTTCATTTACTGAAACGGGGGATGAAAAAAATATTTGTTACTGACTATTTCACACCGGACGCGAAAGGAATTAAGATAGACCTCGACCCTAAACTTGGAGCACAACAAAATATTGAACAATATTTCAAGAAATACAGAAAATCCAAATCGGGTAAAAAAAAGATTATTGAACAGATAAAGCATACGGAAGCAGAGATAGAAAAATACAAACAGCAGATTTTCGATCTGGAAGATACGGAGCAATTTTCAGAATTGCTGACTTCTCAAAACAAAAAGGAAAAAAAGCAGTCGAAAGAGAAGAAACCATCTTACAAAAAACTGCGGATAGACGATAGGTGGGAGCTTTTTATCGGGAGAACTTCGACTGAGAACGATCAATTAACCACCCGATTCGCCAAGCCGGATGACTGGTGGTTTCATTGCAGAATGTTTCATGGTTCTCATATTATTTTACGAAATTACGGAAAAGCCACGCGTCCTCCCGAAAACCTGATATTGCTGGCTACACGACTTGCGGCTTATTACAGTAAAGCAAAAAACTCGAAAAACGTACCTGTGGACTTTACCTCGATACGTTATGTGCGAAAACCCCGTGGGAGTGCCCCCGGATATGTTATATATAAAAACCAGAAAACATATTTTGTTGACCCTCTCAGCATCAGAGAAGCGGCAAAAATGGTGAATCAGCATGAAACAGGGTAAGGCGGTTGTTCTTGTCAGTGGTGGAATGGACAGCCTTGTGACAGCGGCTGTTTCGGTGAGAGAAAACAAGGACATATTTTTTCTTCATCTCAATTATGGGCAGAAAACTCAGCGGAAAGAGGCGGAGTGCTTTCGGGCGTTAGTGAAACACTACAAACCGAAGAAATTTCTTGAAACAGACCTGGATTATTTCACTGCGATTGGTGGTTCCAGCCTTACCGATAAAAACATCGCAATATCAGACCACGACCCAACTGAAAAAGGGATTCCATCGACTTATGTGCCGTTTCGTAATGCTCAGTTTCTTTCCATAGCGGTTAGCTGGGCGGAAGTTATTGGTGCGGGGAAAATCTATATCGGTGCGGTCGAGGAAGACAGTACAAACGATCCTGTTTGCCGCAAAGTCTTTTTTGAAGCGTTTCAGCACACGATAGATACCGGAACAAAAGGAGATAAACCGATTGAGATTGTTACGCCGTTATTGAAATTATCGAAAGCTGAGATTGTGAAGCTGGGAACTAAATTGCATGCTCCTTTTGAACATAGCTGGAGCTGTTATCGAGACAACGTTGTAGCCTGCGGAACCTGCGATAGTTGTGTACTCAGACTCAAAGGTTTCAGAAACGCGGGTTTAACAGACCCAATAACATACAGGAAGAGATGACAGAAGCTTCATAATTCTGGCAGGTTTATTCAATCTTCGAGGAAACAAATATGAGTTTTCAAACGCGGTATATGCGTCGGGCAATGGAACTGGCGGAAAGTGCCAGAGGAAAAACTTTACCTAATCCTAATGTGGGTGCGGTAGTCGTCTTAGATGGCAAAATAGTTGGTGAAGGGTTAACGCAACCTTGCGGAGGCAATCACGCGGAAGTTCAGGCGTTATTGAAAGCCGGAAAATTATCCCGCAACGCCGAACTCTATGTTACCCTCGAACCGTGTAGTCACTGGGGCAGAACGCCTCCCTGCACAGACGCTATTATCTGGGCTGGAATCTCCACAGTTTACGCTGGTATCCCGGACCCTAATCCAGAAGTAGATTCTCAAGCGATTCTGAAAGAAGCCGGAATTGGCTTTCAGATTGGTTTTCTTTCAGAGGAGATTTCGCGTCAGTTAGAGACCTATCTGATTTATATGAGCCGGAAAAGCCCCTTTGATATGCTGAAAACCGCCATGTCTCTTGATGGTTGTATAGCCACCAAAGATGGGGAGTCGTGCTGGATTACCGGAGAGGAATCGCGGGGGCGAGTGCATGAACTGCGCACGGAGTACGACGCGATTCTGACTGGTATTGGCACTGTTCTGTCAGATAACCCCCGTCTTAACGTTCGGCTTGATGGAACTTTTCGGCAACCAGTGAGGGTGATACTTGATCCAGATTTACTGATACCTCTTGATTGCAACATTGCCCGTAGTGCTGCAAATCAGCGGACAATTGTTTTCTGCGGCAAAGATACATCCGGGAGGTGGCAACTCTACAGCGAGGTAGGAATTGAAATTGTTCCCTTAACCTTGATTGATGAGAAGTTTGTTCTTAATGAAGTTCTGAAAATGCTGCATCAACGGGAAATCGGCTCTGTGATGCTGGAAACAGGAGCCAGACTCACCGCGGCATTTGTTGAAGCAGAACTCGTGGATAAGTACGAGCTTTTTATCGCGCCACGAATTATTGGAAACGGATTAAAGGCTTTTGGGGCTGTGCATACAGCGCAACTTGTCGATGCTTTACAATTGCAGATTACTCAACAACAAACAAGAGGATTTGATTGGCATATTACAGCTTATCCGGTTCGAAGTAAGAAGTAAAAATATTCCTGTAAATATCCTGCAAATTGGTTGACACAATTTTGGTGATTAGATATTTGGAAAAAATGTATAATTGATCTTTGACACTTGGAGGACTAGTTCTAATTGGTAAGACAGCGGTCTTGAAAACCGCCGCGCTTTGCGCTTGGGGGTTCGAGTCCCTCGTCCTCCG
>JAIOTM010000121.1 GCA_021106755.1 Candidatus Cloacimonadota bacterium
ATCAAAACGAGAAGGAGCTATTTATCAGCAACTATCCAATATATGGAAATGTTTCTTTTCAGAGTACGTTATTTGGCGAGTTTCAAAAAATTTCACCATAGCATAATACTGCATGTAAATCAAAAACATTGAAATATTGATTTGTCAGAGAGACATGTAAAATGAAATTTATCGTAGTTACAAAAACAGTCTGTGCTATTCTAATCGGGCTGTTTTTTTTGCCTTTATTTCTTAACGCCCAACAGTTTCCAAGCTATAATGAACTTACTCTCTGGAGTCAGTCGCTAACAGCGGCACACCCTCTGCGTTGTCAGATGAACTCTATTGGACAAAGTCTTGCCGGACGCGAGATATGGGAGTTGGTTCTTACACTTAATCCCAACGCGGAGCGGCATACAGACGTAATTTTCTCTGGCGGTATGCACGGAGATGAACCCTTACCCCCCTATATGTTACTTCGTTTTGCCGAGGATTTTTTAACCGAAAATTTCGCTGGAGCCACAGCAGACAGTTTTTTTAATAATCTGGCAGAAACCCGGATACACATACTCCCTCTGACGAATCCAGACGGCTACGAAGCTGGAATCCGCCACAATGGGGCTGGGGTGGACATCAATCGTGATTTCCCCGCTCTGCAACAAGACCCGGTAAACACTGTCATTAACCGACAACCGGAAACCGCCGCTCTGATGAGCTATTTCAGCCAGTATAGCGGAAAACTTTGTGCTGACCTGCATAGCGGTCACCTTGGGATATGCTATCCGTTAGACGCGACCACAGAGTTTGTCCCGAATGAGCAGGAGTTTATGGATTTCGGGGCTGCTTACTTAGAGCGGCATCCATCAATGGCAAATGACTCACCTTTTACGGGCGGAATTATTCAGGGCGGAAACTGGTACATAAGCCACGGTAGTCTTGGTGACTGGAATTACTGGTATAGTCGCAACATACCTTTAACAATAGAAGTATGGATGGATGAGCACCCGGATTTCGCAGTAGCTGATTCTGTATATATTTTGAACAAACTGTCGCTGTTGAGTCTGGCGGCTGCCGGAAGCCGTACTGTGTGGCTCTCCTGCTCAATTTCGGGGAATATTAACCCGCCTATGCTGATGAGGTTTGGACAGTTAGAGAGTACAACTCTGACAGACGGGAATCAATGGCACGGCAGAGCGTGGGGGAGAAGTGAGTATTTGCAGTTAGTAGCGGCATATCCTCCGGGATTTCAAGTCGCGGAAAACAGCAACATCAATTTTCCAGTTCATCTTACTGCTATAGAAGTAGATTTAGGGGTATCGTCTCCGGTCTTAGCTTTATTCGAGGATGATTTCTCAGAAGCTGACAACAATTGGACACTTGAAGGTGATTGGGAGATTTCCCAAACATTGCATGGAACTTTCCTGATGGATTCTCCCGCTGGACTTTATCAGGCAGGAGTAAACAACTCCGCCGTGTTGCCGCTACTAACAATTACCGATGAAGCATACACTCTGAGTTTTGATTATTGTGCCAGATTAGAACCTCTCTACGATAAAGTTTTTATCGAATATTCGCGGGATGCGCTGGTCTGGATAGAGATAGACCGGATTACAGGCAATTTTGTCTGGACTCATTTCCGGGTGGAGATGCCCCAACTTATAGCCGGACAGCTTTACCTGCGGTTTCGACTGCAAACCGACAATGCTGGTCAACGGGACGGTATCGCTATAAATAATCTGTCGTTGCGGACTTCTGACACATCGATTGATTCTCCTGCTTCAGAAACTTTCATCGGATATGTAGTTCCCAATCCTTACCGTGTTGGTGAAGGCAATGTGAAGTTCTGTTTACCCCAGAGCAAGGGGAGAACCTATCTCAATATTTACAACATACAGGGAAGATTTGTGCAGCGTTTATCTATGCGTCACGGAATATCTTTTTGGAATGGGAACAATTTTTCTGGACAGAAATGCGGTACAGGCATCTATTTATACCGAATCTCAAAACAAAATAAAAATAGCGTGTGTGGAAAATTTTTGATAATAAAATAATCGGAGGTAGAGCTATGTTGCCGAAACTTCAGGACGCAAATCTAAGCGACAAAATCGTGATTATGAGAGTTGACCACAATGTTGTAAAAAAAGGAAAGATTATGGACACAACCCGAATCGACGCGACTATTTCCACAATTGTAAATATCCTGCGTCAGGGTGGGCATATCATCCTGATGACCCATGTGGGGCGTCCGCGCGATAAAAAAACCGGATTAATTGAGATGACCGGAGCTACAGATGTACAACCCATAGTTGATTACTTAGAGCGAAAACTCAAGCTGAAGATTGAAATTCCAGACCTGCATCTGATTAGTGAGCAGGGCTTTCTCGGCATTGACACTTCCATTAACAATCTGATTTATGATCTTTATCAAGGGCATATTGATATGATATATATGCCGAACACACGCTGGTTTGCCGGAGAAGAAAGTGACAATGAAGATGCTGACAAGTTAGGCTATCAACTTGCCGGATTGGCAGATGTATTTGTCAACGATGCCTTTGGCTCGTGGCAACCACATGCTTCCACAGTTAAGATTGCGGAGTATATTCCCGCGTATGCCGGACTGCTTATGCAAGAAGAGATTGAGCATCTCAACCTGATTCTTGAACCTGAGCACCCGTTTACGGCTGTGGTTGCCGGGTCTAAATTTGATACCAAGATAGGACCGCTTAAAGCTTTGTTGGAAAAGGTCGATAACCTTATTCTCGGCGGAGTTATTTACAATGCTTATCTCGCGGCAAAATATGGAATTTCCATTAATGGCATCGGCGAAAAAGATGTCGTGGCGGCAAAGAAGTTTATGGAAGTAGCTTCCGAACATCTTCATAAAATAATTGAACCCCGATTCGTAGTGGAGTCGGACTCACTCGAAAGCAAGAAAGAGGGTAGATTCCGCTCTCACGATATTCATAAGCTCAAGAAAGCGAAGTTTATCCTTGATGCCGCACCTGAAAGCTTTGAGCAAGACGATTTGAAAAAAGCCATTCTCGGTGCTAAAACCATCTTTGTAAACGCTGTAATGGGCTTAACACCGAATTTCTCTGAAGGTACATTATCTTTGTATAATCTTATTGCCAAAAACAGCGAAGCAACAAAACTGTTTGGTGGCGGTGACACAATTCAGGAGTTTCGTGTTTTGTTGCCGGGCTTGTTTACCGAAGCGGCAAACCGGAACGACTTTTACTTCTTCACCGGGGGCGGAACTGTTCTTAAAGCTATCGAAGAAGGTACTGCTTATGGTCTTGAGCCTGTAGAAGTACTTGTCGCGAACAAGGAAGAATTCTTCCCGGATGGGTGCGATTACGACGATGATGAAGATTGACAGAAGAGAAGAGTAGCGGATTGGATTTTTTTGTACATCGACGTTGCACGTCGATAGAAGGAAACGACTTGCAAAGTCGTTGTACGGAAAAACAACAATATCATAGGGATTATCTATATGAAAGACAAATATCAGTATTTCTGGAAAAGAAATCTACCCCATGTCCAGCCTGAGAATACTCCGTTGTTTGTGAATTATAGCTTGAAAGTGAATTTATCAGATGAAATTAAGAAAAGAGTCCATGCCCAGAAAGTTTCTTACAAATTTGATTCCAATTTTTTCGTATATGATCAAATATTTGATAAGCATAAAAGTAAAGAGAATTATCTCATAATTCCCGAAATTGCTGATATGGTTTTTGAATCAATTTTGTATCTTCAAAAGTATGGAGATTTGCATGCTTTTACAATTATGCCAAATCACATTCATTTGTTACTATCATTGAAATCTGGTCATTCGTTATCATATCTAATGCAAAATCATAAAAGATTTACTTCCAGAAAAGCAAATATAATTCTTAATAGAGAAGGCAAATTCTGGAATAAAGAGTACTATGACCACTATATTAGAGATGATATCGAGTTTTACGCAATTGCCTGGTATATTATTAACAATCCGGTAAGTGCGAACCTTGTTTTGCATTGGAAACAATGGAAATATACTTGGATTAGCGAGGAACTTTCAGAACAAATAGGCGAGTACATCGACGTTGCACGTCGATAGAAGGAAACGACTTGCAAAGTCGTTGTACGTGGAATTGTCAGAATCAGCTACATCATCTTGAGTCTTCTCAAGTGATGGGCAGTTGGGACATTGAAGAAATCTGGGATATGAAGAGAAGAG
>JAIOTM010000419.1 GCA_021106755.1 Candidatus Cloacimonadota bacterium
AGATGCTTTGATTTCTTCAATAGTTTTCGGTAATCGATATTCCTGTCCATTTGATTTTGTAATATCAGACCAGAGATTATATACCTGTTCCAGTTTCATCCAGGCAAGCCTGTCTTCTTCAGATAGCTCTACAGTTTCGTATGCTTCTTCTTCTGTTTCCTCTTCATCCAGATCTATGCCATTAATCTCATCTCGCTTTGTGTTGATTACTTCCTTTAATAATGCAATTCGTTCCTGAAAAAAGCTATTTTCAGTTTTCATAGTTTCAGCCATTTCTATGAAATGTTCTGATTGCTCAATCTGCTCAATATTTTCTGGAAAGTATAAAGTTTCTCCATCACTAACTGTTGAACCAGACCAGTTTTCCATAGCTTTAGCCAAGTAGAATCGAACGAATAAATCGTTTTCTTTTTCACTCAGTTCATCATCTAATTCAAGCTCTTCCACTATATCCAGTTTCTCCTCAGCCTTTTCAAGATTTTCAATATCCAGATAACATTCTATTAAGTTGAGCAGAGCATCTTCATTAATCTCCCGGGAAATGCCAGCTTCAAAATAATCAATTGCTTCTTCCCATCTTTTCTCGTCTTTTGCCATTAGCCCCAGCATTATTTTTGCGTCAGCATTATCAGGGTCTATTTCCAGCATTTTATCAGTGCTTTCAATGCAGTCGTCCAGCATGCTCTGATCGTATTGTAGAAGGCTGAGATGGTGCCAGTAATCCGTGTTTTGATTATCCAGAGCAATTGCTTTTCGGATTGTTTCTTCGGATTCCTGAAACTGATTGAAATGTGAATACGCTAACGCCAGATAATACAAACCTTCCAGATCTTCAGGTTCCAGAACTACAATTTGCTGAAGCACTTCAAGTGCTCCCTGATGATTATCGTCACGTAAAAAAGCTTTCGCCTGCTTTTTAAGACTTGCAACATCTGACATTTTGTTCTCCTCAAATTCTTATTGGTAAACAACATTACTATCAATGTATGAATAAGCTTATGGGGATTTACTTTACAAGTCAAGCTAAATCAGAATTTTTAATCCACATTATGCTTAGGCATTCACAAAATAGGCTTAAACCCACATAATGCAGTAAAGATTCAACCAGTTGACGCAGAATACGTCAAGTAATAATCAATTGCATATTTATTCGGAGATAGTTCGTAGCGTTTTTATCTCTTCCGCCCAGCGGGTATTGTCTGGTGTTTCAAGTATCATTGGTATCCCCGCAAAACGTTTGTCCCGAACAAGTTGTAAAAACAAATCCCAACCTATCGCACCCTCACCAAGATTGGCATGACGATCAACACGGCTGTTCAAATCTTTTTTCGAGTCGTTGAGATGAAAACCACGCAAATATTTCAAACCAATTACCGAATCAGCCTCATGAAAGAATTTGCTGTAACCATCTTCCGGGCGAAGGTCGTATCCAGCGGCAAAAGCGTGGCATGTATCAATGCAGAAACCAATTCTGGATTTATTTTCAGTAGCAGAGATAATTTGTGATAAATGCTCAAGAGTATAGCCAAGATTATTTCCCTGCCCCGCGGTAATCTCTATAACAGCAGTTACTCCCGATGTTTTTTGAAGTGCTTCGTTAAGGGATTCGGCAACCCGAAGACAAGCATCGGTTTCGCTCATCTGTCCCAAATGACTACCGGGATGAAAATTCAGGGTTGATATCCCCAGTTGCTCGCAACGCCTTAATTCTTCTATAAATGCCACTCGCGATTTCTTCAGTTTTTCTTTATCGGGATGAGCCAGATTAATGAGATAACTGTCATGCGGCAGAATCTGGGCAGGAGTGAAACCGTAGATTTGGCAATTTTTCTTAAAACCGCTGATATTCTTGTCAGTTAGTGGATTCGCTGTCCATTGTCGCTGGTTCTTGGTAAACAACGCGAAGGCTGTCGCGCCAAGATTAGCCGCGTTTACAGGGGCATTCTCAACTCCACCAGCAGTGCTTACATGTGCTCCTATCCACATTGTTAAAAATCCTTCGCGATTATCTTTAGAAAAACGAGAGTGCTGACATTGCCAGCACTCTCTTGTTCAAATAAACAGCTAATTATTTCAGTAAAATCATTTTCTTAGTACTTGTGTATCGACCGGATTTCATGCGATAGAAATAAATACCGCTTGCTACTCGTTTTCCGGTTTCGCTTGTACCGCTCCATGTCAGCTTGTGATAACCCGCGTCTAATATATCATTTACCAGGTGCTTTACCCGCTGTCCTCTGATATTGTAAATGTCAATAGAGACATTGGCTTTTTTCGCGAGATAGAAGCTGATATTTGTTACCGGGTTAAAGGGATTCGGATAGTTTCCAGTCAGTTCAGTTACCCTTGGAATCATCGCGTTATCGTCAGCAACTGATGAAGTACCGATAGCAGTTACCGGAAGCAGAAATTCCGCCATATTCAAATCACTGGAGTGGATTGGGATATTTCCGCTATATTCACCTTCTTCTGTCGGCATGAACACAATGTCAAAGGTTAGAGATGAAGTAGCCGGAATATCATAAGGATAGTCTGTGCGGTCTCCCTCTTCCGGCATCACAATCTCGAATCCATCAATAGTCGAAATATAGCCTACCATATTGACAGTTCCAAAGTTATAGATAACTACTTCGCGGCTTTCCTGCTCGCCTACTGCCACTTCTCCGAAATCAAGGCTGGTCTCGGAAAAAACGAACATTGGTACGTCTCCACCACCGCTGGAGGGAAGTTGAATCAGGTCAATCCATGCACAGTCTGATCCCGCACCGACCATTCCGTCTTTGCTGTATTGCCAGCGGAATTCGTGCATTCCGGCATTAACAGGAAAAGAAACATTTGACCAGTCTTCTTCACCCGACCATGTGCCAGTCAGAATATTGTCGATGTAGAATTTGAGAAGGTCCCAACTAGCTTCGCTACTGACTTTTTTGTAGAAGGAGATATTTCCGTCCATAGCAACATTGACTGTAACAAGAACAGCATTAGACTGATTGTTTCCAATTGTTCCCGAACGAAAAGCATACTGCCCTTCGTAAGCCTCTGTGGAATCCAGAAGCCAGGAAGCATCCCCTGAGAATTGCCAGCCGAAGGCTGTAAGTCCGTTTTCGAAGTCCTCTCTAACAAGTCCCACCGATACATCGTAGCTGTTCATCACCGAGTATCCACCAGATTCAACATAAAATCCGACAGTAATGATATAACCAAGTGGTACCTGTTCGTCGAGAGTAATCTGGAAGTCTGCTGTATCGTTTCCATTTACAACAAGATTCCCCATCTCTTCCCGGTCTATAGTAAGGGTAACTAACGGGTAAGAACAGAAAATAGTAGCTTCAACCTCAGGTGCATCTGCACTACCGGTATTGGCTATTGGAATGGATAAAACCAGGGTCTCACCCGGGTCAACAATACCGTTTCCATCTCCAAGATTATCCAGAACAAGCATGTTGCCTACAATCAGGTTAGGTGCTTCGGAAGTGAGATAGAAAGTACGACTCCAATCATTCGTGGTGCCTTCTATAGCAACTACAAGCGTGATTGATTCCTGATTGGGAATATTATCCGCGAGTTGGATGGAAAAGATATCGGAATAGTCTGTAACCTGTCCATGAGTTACTACACCAAGGTCTTCCGTACCATCAATAACTGTTACATACGGATTGTCAACCGTCAGGACAGCTGTAAGGTCAGACGAGTCATCCGCTCCAACATTCTCCAGTTGTAAATCGAAACTGAGAGTTGAACCGAATACAGGTTGGTCGTCTGTCGTCATGTCATTAACCATTACCCATGGACCCTGGACAATCATTATTGGTAACGTTTCAATTAAGGTTGTCCGGTTATACGCGGTTGTAGTAAGAATAAGATTAGTCGGAGAATCTGGCGTAAGACTTGAGTCTAATTGCAAGCTGATAAAACCGTTATCGTTCGTGTAACCCGATGCCAGTATCTCATTGTTATAGTTTAGCGATACCAAGGCATTAGCGGCGTCTGTCTGTACATCCATAACATATATGCCAAGTGGGAGGAAAGGCAGGTGCTGGCTGATTATTGGCATCGGTGTATCTGTACGCAACAGCAGAGAGGCGTCGCCGAAGATATGCCAGGTCTCAAACAGGCTAATCCCGCCAGTACCATGATCGTCAATCATCTCGCAGGAGCCGTTGTAACAAGTTCCTCCAACGGTTAGTTTGTCTTCATTGACGATAAGGTCAACAATCTCATCCTGAGCAGTCATGGGTGGTGCCCAGGACTGACTGATAGACGAGGCATAAATGGCGATAGAACCAGTAGGTGCATTCATTGCATCGTTTTGAGCACGCATCCATGTTTCAGCAAAACATACCTGATTTTCGTTAAAGTCGCCGTTGTTACACGCGACAGTTACAATAAATGGAAGCAAATAGTCGTTGATTAAAAGGTTTACATCAGCGTTGGTGAAGTTTGTTGTTACCCATCTGCTTAAGGAGCCGTGTCCTACGTAATTGACAAAAGAACGTCCTGTATTAATCGCTGTGAAAACTTCCGCGTTAGTTGCTGTTGGGTCGTATATTTCATCGACTTCATCGTAGTTGTACGCCAGAAGATCATCGCGAATATATCCCATGTGAACTGGATCAGACTCTCCGCCATCATGTCCGAGACCATCCCCTTGTGATGAGGCGATTCCGGTTGCTTTATGTAGCCAATCGCCAGAGTTGATATCACGTTCGTAGTGGACAGTACGCTCTACCTGAGTGATTACATCGGCTTCTGACTCAGCAGAAAACCTGCCGATGAAGATATCTGGATAGCTGTCGGTACCTTCTACTAAAGCGTATTTTGGATCTGCTAAACCGTTACCACTGGTCGGGGAGGGAACATGGTTATGGTCACCTACTAACTGGATAAAAGTAAGAGTATTATCCGCGGAGTATTCCGCCTGAATATAATTTGAAATTTGTTGACTCGTAGTACCTATGGAAGCAACATCAATTATCTCGCAGGGAATACCTTTCTGGATTTTCCAATCCACATAGGGCTGCATTTCATCCATGTATTGCCCGTAAGAAATTATAAGAATTCTGCCATGCTCATCAACGGGAGTGTAGCGTAAAGAAGGAGTATTGATGAAGTGGTGGTCGTAAATTTCCATGAAATTATTGTTGATTTGGTCGTTCGTGCGAATTTTTACATTGTCTGTGCTGACACCAGTATAATTGATTTCAACTACCATGTGATGATAAACACGCAACACCTGACGAACCGGATCGTAAGCAAAGGGATACAGCGTTATGGTTTGTCCCCGCCAGTCTCGAAGTATGTAAGGACTTCCAAGTTCAGCTTGAACTGCTGGATATTCGTTGCTGCCGGAGTAGGCATTGCCGAATGTCCATGCGATGGTTGCCGGGTCGATTTGTCGGGAAATAATGCCCTTCGATGGTACTGGCTTCATGTTGAACTCTACATAGTCACTGGAAGTAACCTGCACTGCCATTTCAGCGTCATCCCCGATTATAATACTTCGGGTAATCTTGGGGAGTTGGGGTGAACCAGCTTCCGCGGTGCGTCCTTCCTTCTCTAATGAAATATTGTAGTACATTTCGCCGTTAATCATTACTGGCAAACGTGTAAACGAACCGAATTGATATTCCAGTACAATCTGTTGCTCGCTTGAAGTAGTCACTTCAGCACGGAACTGGTTACTGTTAATAGTTACTGTTTCGGCTGTCAGCACAAAAAAGAGCAAACAAACCGCAATTATTGATAAAACTCTCTTCATCATTCCTCCCATGTTCATCTATATTCTCTCTGATTACATGATAATCACTATTTACCTGTTTAATGCAAATCGTATTCCATATTATTAAAATAGTATAATTTATGCAACATCCTTTTTTTGTAATCCACAAAAAAAAAATCAGCTACCAGATTTTATTCACTATATGCTCTGTTAAATCTGTAACCCATGTGCCCGTGTTGAAGCCTGATAAATCCGTTTAGATGCGCTAATCTTAAACCTACCTTGTGGGTTAAAGAGAGCGAACACGCAGTTCCCTCCTACGGTTTAACAATCCTGCACCAACATAGAAAGAATAGGATATGGCTTTAACATCAATTTTTATTTGACAAAGATACGTACTTGTTGAGATAATCAATTTCTATGGTTATGTTGAAAATGAAACGAGATGCTCAAGGTGACGCAAAGGATTGCGGTACTATAAGAATACTTGATTCATACGGAGTACATGGTATCTGTATGAAAAGGTTAAAACGGAGCGTTTTTTGCTATATCTTGTTATGGTCTTTGATATTGATAATATGTGCGTGTAATCCTTTTTCTTCCAGAGATTCGGAAGACCTTGGTGAAGCAGTGCAGTGGAATGCTTACCCGATTAATCCCTATGAGACGCTGGATAATCTGGAGTTTGCATTTGAATATACTCAGAACGCGAATCGTTTCAATACAATTCTCTCTGAGAATTTTACTTTCTATTTCGATTCTCAGGATGTGAATGAATATGGGATTCCGGTTATTAGCTGGAACAGGGCTACAGAAAACGATATGCTCATTTTTTTACAGAACCATCTCGCGGAAAATGCCGAAATAGAGGTTACTCTGAACTCAATAGATAATGAACCGGATGATTTGCAGAGTCATTTCGCTGAAATCTATCGTACGTATGAAGTTGCCGTTTCCTATAACAGTGGTGGTTACAATACGTATCAGGGAAAATTCTACCTGTATCTCGAAGAAATCAGTGGTTTCTGGAAAATCAGTCTCTGGTTCGATTACCGCACAGAAAGTGATGACCCAACCTGGGGTATGCTGAAATATGACTTCGCACCAATTTAACAGCCAGCGCATTACTAAATCAGAACGATTTATCGGTCTGATTGTAGCTTCGTCAAAACGGTTTTTTGTTCTGACTGTAACCCTAATTGTGTACACGCTGTTTACAGTTGGGTGCTCAAATCCGTTCAATCCGGATATGCGTCAACAAAGGGTTACAACTCCTCCTATCGGTGCTTCGGATCCACGCATTTTGCTTACGAATCTTGAAGATGCTTATAACCAACAAAATATTGAATTATATAAAAGCTGCCTTTCAGACTCATTTGTCTTTGTTCTGCTCTCTTCGGAGTATAACGAAATCGGAGTGGACATGGAACCTTACGATGGAATTAAAGACAATTGGTGGGGGGTAGAACAGGAAGTGCAATACCACGAAAACTTATTCGGTAGCGGTTCCAGTGACGGGAAATATCCGCCCCCTTACAACATCTCACTTAATCTGCAAATACCGCCGGAAGAGATGTGGCAACAAAACAATGAAGTAGGCAAAGGACATCAGATTATTATACCCTGCTTCTTCGACCTCTCTCTGAATTTCGAAGAGTTAGCGGATATTAAAGCTACAGGTAAGGCTCTTTTCTATGTTCAGGAGGAAAATGGATTCTGGAAAATCATTCGCTGGCAGGATGAATCCAGTATTTAATCCCTATAATGCAGTAGGGGAGTTATGATTGAGGACTTTGAGAACAGTACTGAATATTTATGCACTGAGAATCATTAAAATTTGTACGGAGATATTTATAAATATGCCAGAAAAATTTCCAACTTCTCATCACACAAATCATTATCACTCTTTATCAAACCCTGGAATATTAAATTGGGTTTTGTCTGGTAGCAGTTAATGCGGCGTGTGATTGCAATAGATTACGGTTCTGTTCGGATTGGAATTGCCATAAGTGATCCTTTGAAAATGTTTGCCCGACCTTACGACACTATTCAGAACAAGGGAGATGAATCAGTCATTAATAAGATACGCGAAATAATTGAGTCTGAGGATGTTGAACTTATCGTGGTTGGACTCCCACTTAATATGGAAGGAGAAGACACTGCTCAGACAACTCTTGTCCGGGAGTTTTTCGCCAGTTTGCGGGAGCAAACAGATATTCCTCTTGTCTGGCAGGATGAAAGATTTACATCGCAGGAAGCAAACGCCGGACTGAAACGGAAACGATTAACGATTCACCAAAGCCGGGCAAGAATAGATAAGACAGCCGCAGCAGTTATTTTGCAACGTTACTTAGACAAGGAAAGCTGATGAAGATATTTACCTATATCCTTCTTGGTATTGTTGCCCTTTTCTTGTTGTTAAAAATCTGGCTGATGCTTCAACCGTTGGAAATAAGAGACACTATAATTGATATAGGTCCGGGAGAAAACGCGTCAACAATAGCGGATTCATTGCTCAAACATAGCATTATCCGTAGTAAATTCTGGTTCTTATTTTTTATCAAGTCTCAGGATATTGAGCACGAGCTTAAACAAGGCAAATATTTGTTTACCGGCAAACAATCGCTTAGTGATGTTATCGACAAAATCCATCTGGCAAAAGTAGTATTAAAGCGGATTACGCTCCCCGAAGGTTTAACGGCTCTGGAGACAATAGAATTGCTTACAAAGAAAAAACTTGGTAAAGCTGAACAGTTCCGAAACATTATTTTCGATAGCCCAACCGCGAGCAGACTCACAGGGATGGAAGTACCATCTCTGGAGGGATTTCTCTATCCGGAAACTTACTATCTTCCTCATAATGCCAGCGAAATTTACATCATCGAGACGTTGGTCAATCAGTTTTTCAAAGTTACAGCGGAAATTCTGATACCTCCCGACAGCGATATAACGTTTTATGAGTATCTGGTTCTGGCATCAATTATCGAAGAAGAAGCTCTTTTCAGATTTGAAAAACCCCTGATTGCCAGCGTTTACCGAAACAGAATAGACAGCGGTTGGAAGTTAGAAGCTGACCCAACGATACTCTATGCTCTGGAGCTTAAAGGCGAGAGACCACGCCGGGTTCTATATCGCCATCTGAAAATCGAATCACCATATAACACATACCGGAATAACAGTTTACCTCCTACTCCAATATGCTCTCCGGCAATATCTTCCATTAACGCGGCTATTAAACCTGCTTCCACGGGGTATTATTTCTTTTTTGCCACACGGGGAGGAAAACATATTTTTTCTGAAACATTCCAGCAACATATTGCCCGGCAAAAAGCAATAAAATCAGGAATATGATGTATCATTATTTTATAAGACACGGACATGCCGAACACCAGATCGGAGAATTTCGACAAAGAGTTACCTGGCTGGAATATCAGGATTTACAAAAAGATTGGCTCAGCGCGGAATTGACACCTGAAGGCATTACCGGAGTACAATCTTTTGCGTTGGAGATGAAAGGCAAATTCAAAAAAATTCTGCATAGCCCATTGCTTCGAGTCAGACAAACCGTTTCAATTATGAATATGGAAAATGTTCCTGTCCAGCAGATAGAATTATTATCTGAAATTGGTGCTCCACCACCCTGCCTGCCTATTCGCATGTCTGTTCATAGTTGGTTAATCTATAATACCGTTTATGATTTCTTTTCATTCAAAATAGTACGCTATCTCAGAGAAGCAGGAGAAGTACTAAAACAGCTTGAATTGGAAAATGAACCATGTCTTGTAGTAAGTCACCAGTTTCGCCTGCGGACGCTTTTACTCAAGATGTGCATTCAACCCGCGAAATGGAGAATACTGGGAATCAGCTTGAAACCAGTCGGACTGACCTTCATAAAAAAAGTGTAATAATGAAGTTGGGATGCCGTTGTTTAATCGACTTTGTGTTATATCGTGTGAAATTGCTTGACAGGTGTAATGACAAAACAGAAACTAATAAAAAAACAGAGGAGAGGAAAATGAAGACACTAAAAATCATGATTACTGTTGTTTTTGTATTATCAATGCTTCTCGCCGCTTGCGGTGGAGACAAAGCCCCTACAGGTCCAAAAAAGGTGTACGCACCGAACTGGTATGATATACCGGAAGATGAGACCCATATATTCAATTATGGCATGAGTATTCGTACAAGTCAGAAGTCATCTCAGCAGTCGGCGTTAGCAGATGCCTTTGCTCAGGCTTCCTGGTACGTAGAAGCAAAAGTGAAAGCTATGCTCAAAGATTATCAGGCAGAACATGGTGATATCGACCCACAGATTCTTGCTTCAACAGAGGTAGCAATTAAAGTTATCTCCAAGGCGAGTTTCTCTGGTGCCCGTGCTGCTAAAAGAGAGACAATCGAAACCAAAGACGGTAGATACCAAACTTTTATCCGCCTCGCGATTCCTAAAAACACGATGAACAAGAATATCGTTGGTCATGTGAAAAACGAAGAGGCTCTCTATAACGAATTCAAGGCAACTCAGGCGTTTAAAGAGCTTGATAAAGAAGTCAGTGAATAGAGAAAATGAAATTTTCAGGCTCCGGGGAGTTTTTCTTCGGAGCTTTTTTTACGTGAAACCGCGATACATTTACCTTTTAGCTTCGGTAATCCTGCTTTGGGGGTGTGCTGGAGCAAGTTCTCCACGACAGGCAACAAAGGAAATTCCGCATTTAGATAAAGTTACATGGTGGCGGGTGCAGGATGATTCGGACATTATTCACTCTTTCGGGTTTGGACGGGAAATCCAGCCTGAATTTTCCCGTAATAGTGCCTACGAAAACGCGGTAAATCAACCAACTGCTTATATCACGAGGAAGCTTCAGGCAATGTCGAACCAAAGCAGATTGAGTGCTTCGGTTAATACCGCAAAATGGGAGAAGCAACGTCGGGATATTTGCATAGCTACGTCCAGGCGCGCGTTTCAGGGTGCACCAATAACAAGACAACAGCAAATAAAGGTAAAATGGAAATTGGGGTACAGAATACTGAGCTATGTACGACTTACCAGGCCAAAACGCGACCTTGATTATTACTTGCTTCTGGAACTGGACAACCATCCCCGCCTGAAA
>JAIOTM010000090.1 GCA_021106755.1 Candidatus Cloacimonadota bacterium
AGAGCAGAACAACCTTTATTTTGCTCTTTACGATAAAGCAGTCTCTATTCTGAATATCGCAGACTATGACGACAGCCGTAAGCTTTTAGAAGGCAGAGCAAAAGAAGATGCCCGTTATGTGCTGGCACTTGCTACTGAAACCCAGATGGGAATGACAATAAATGCCAGAAACCTGGAACGACTTCTACGCCGTCTCGATTCTTTGCCCCTTGCCGAAGCTGCTGAGTTAAAGCAACAATTAGAAGCCCGCGCGAGAAAGATTGCTCCTTCCCTCGTGCGATTCACCGAAGCAGGCAAGTACGAACGCGAAGTATATAGCGTAGAGATGGAATCTCAACCCGTTAGAAATAGTAAGTCGGTATCGCTTGTTGAGTTTTGTGAAAATCCTGATGAGCGGATTCTGACAGCACTGCTATATTCGCGGTCTGATTGTAGTTATCGGCAGGTGCGGGAAATTGTGGCAAATATGAACAGTTCGGAGCTAGCAGAAATTTTCGAGCAGGTTTTCAAAAATTTGTGTAGTTATCACTCACTTCCCAGAGCCTTTGAAGTTGCCTCTTTTACATTTGAATTATCCATGAGTAGCAGTTGTTTTGCTCAGGTAAAACGCCATAGGATGGCTTCAATCTTCTTTGGGAGAAGAGCTTCAGAATATGTAGTTCCGCCACTACTATTAAAACTTAATATGGATGACGCAATCTCCGAAGTAATACGGCACAGTAACTTACTCAGCGTCGCGTTAGATAAGCACCTGCCTGGTCTGGGTGATTATATCTTAACCAACGCTCATCGGGTTACACTTCTGTTTAAGGCGAATCTGAGAGAGCTTTACCACTTTTCGCGGTTACGCTCGGATGAACACGCCCAGTGGGAGATTAGAGAACTATCGGAGCAGATGGATTTATTATTGCTGGAGAAAGCCCCGCTTGCTGCCGCGAAGCTGATGGGAAAACACGAGTTTCAAAGAGAAAAAGACACTTTCACCAATTAAACTCGAAGTGTTTTGATTCGGATATAACAACTGCAAATATTTTCGGTGTATGCGTGTTTGTTTCTTTTGCTTGACAAAAAAAGCTATAAATAATGTATACTTATTATGAAAGATGACAGTGAATTGTAATCGTGGTAGCAATTATCCTGAAATATTCGAAGTTATAGGTTGTTGTGTACATAAATGAGTTAGGTGAGTATATGGGTTAGTAGAAATATTAGCATAGTGAATTTTTTTGGAGAATAAATTGAAAACTACATATAATTCTATGTCCTTAAAGAAAATCAGAAAAGAGAAGCTGTCTTTTGTTAATGTAAACAAAAGAGAAAAACATTTAGAAAATATAAATATACAGTATCTCTTGAAGCATCTACCTGAATCTATAAAAGATATGATGTAAAAAACATTCTTATCTTTGAAGGAATTAAATACACAAGAATTATTGCAATATTTTATTAATTATTCACATATGTCTAAGTCAATTATTGGTAAAATCGGTTCAGTAAATACCTTTGAGATGTTATACACAAAAAACGTTTTTACTCATATAGACAATTATTACATTAATTCTATTGCTGGTAATCAAATATATAAAAGAATGATGGCAATCGAATCTCATATACCTCAATATTTAAGTGATTATTCTAAAAATAATGAACTACTAATTGATAATATAGGATCTGGTTCTGGTCGTGAGATGATTAATATCTTAAAAAAACACACAAGTCTAATAAGTCAAGTAAAAATAAGAAATATTGATCCTGATCCAGAAGCTATTGCAATTAGTCGTTATTTAGCAGATTGTAATAAACTAAGTAATTGCTTTGAGCATATTCCTGATAAATTTGAAAATGTTGAAAATAGAAATGTTGATATTATTTTATTAATTGGTATGTTATGTCCTTTAAGTATTTCTTTATCAAAAAAAATAATTAGTAAGCTGTATAGTTTTTTAAAAATCGGAGGATTATTAATATATAGTACTGCTTTGAACAAAATGTGTTATGACGATCCATTTTTGGATTTTCTAATGAGATATCACGGCTGGAATATGTCCTATAAAACCGTAGATGAATCCATCTTAATTGCAACGAGTTCAGGATTTGAATTGATCAATGTTTTTTTTGATGAACCATATCATCACCATAGTATTATAATTTGTAAAAAAATACAGAAAAATTAAACTATATAGAGAAAGTTTACAGGGCAATAACAGTGATGTATGTTACTATGTTGCATCCGAAACCAGCGTAGATGTATAACCTTTTGCAAACATAACTTCCTGTCGATTGGTACAATTGCCGTTGTTGCACTCGTTTCATTCTGATATAGGTATATGGAAATATGCTTCCCTGTTTGCCGTGAAACAGTAGTAAGGTTGTTTCCTTAAACAACAATCGGATCAAAAGGTATCCCTGAATTTATTCAAACCACTTGATATAGTGATGATAATTCGCTATATCCGGCAAAGCACGAACACGAACAGCTAACCTCTGTGTTCCGGTTCCCTTTACAGCGAGCGAACCCCGGTAGCGAACAACATTTCCTTTCAGCTTCTGGTCTGGATGAAGGATTGAGGTAAAATAGTTGTTATCTTCACCGGGCAAGTAGAAAACTTCTACCGCTATCAGCGAATCATCAACAGAATCCAGGTCAATATCAGCTTCTATTTTTAATATATCTCCTGTTCTCAGGAAAGTAGCAGCCTCGTGGTTTACAGTATAACGTTTCAATTTTATTTTCGACCAGCTTTGAATAAGTTGATCTTCTTTTTCCAGATTTTGTTTGAGGTCAGCGTGTTGATTTTCGATTAAAGTCGTGAAATGTTCTATTCCCTGCACATAGAACATATCTACATACTCCCGTAACATGCGGTGCATATTGAAGTTCATGCCGACAGAGTGCATGGAATTTTTCATCCAGGAAATCCAACGTTGAGGAGTATTAGCACTGTCGCGGTCGTAGTATAACTCGGATATAACATCTTCAATCAGGCTGTAAATCTGACCAGCTTCCATACGGCGCCGCATTTCCAGATTCTCATAAGCTTCACCGGCTGTAATTGCCCAGCCGTTGGTTCCGTCGTAGCATTCGGGCCACCAACCATCAAGTACACTCAGATTCAGCGCACCGTTCATGCCTGCTTTCATACCGGATGTTCCACTTGCTTCCATAGGGCGGATGGGAGTATTCAGCCATACATCGACCCCTTGCACTAAGTGCCGGGCGATGTTAATATCATAGTCCTGCACAAAGACAAACCTGTCTTCCACGTTGTTTTCGCGGGCATAAGTGATGATATTCTGTATCAGCTTTTTTCCCTTTTCATCGGCAGGATGAGCCTTCCCTGCAAAGATAAACTGCACAGGTCTTGTTTCGCTTTTCAGGATAGCAAGAAGGCGTTCCGGGTCTTCAAGAATCAGGTCACCCCGTTTATACTGCGCGAATCTCCGGGCGAACCCAATAGTCAGAAAATCGGTGTGCAAAATGTTTCGCGGGGTCTGTACCGCGTGGTGAGCCTCTCCGCTTAGATTAACACTTTTAACAAAGTGCTGGCGTACAAAGGAAATCATCTGTTCTTTTCGCAGACGATGTGCTTCCCAAATCTCGTTGTTAGGGATGTGCTTAATGTTATTCCATACCGATTTCTTCTCCGCCATGTGCATGTAATCAGGACCGATATAGCGATCGAACAAGGCAGTTAGTTGTTCGCTTAACCAGCTTTGAATATGTACTCCGTTTGTAATCGGTTTAATGGGAATCTCCGCGTTATAGAGGTTTGGGAATAGTTGTTGCCACATCTGGCGGGAAACCTGTCCGTGTATCTTGGAAACCACGTTGGAATATCGGGCGAAACGCAATGCCAGTGCGGGAAGCCAGAACCTGCTGTTGTCGTTATTAATCATACCTGATTGATAGAACTCGTTGTACGAAATTCCAGTTTCCTCTACTATAGGTTGAATGTACCGCTTAATCAGGTGACTGTCGAAGTGTTCATTGCCATCAATAACCGGAGTATGTGTCGTAAATACAGTACTGCTGTAGATTATCTCACGAGCTTCGCGATAACTAAATCCTTTCTCTTTTATAAGATGACGCAGACGCTCAACTATCAGAAAAGCGGAGTGTCCTTCGTTGAGATGATATATTGTCGGTTCGTAGTCGAGGGCTTTCATTAGCTTTAACGAACCAAAAGCGAGTAGAATTTCCTGACGAATCCGTTTGTTTTTATCCGAATTGTAGAGGATGTCGGTGATTTCGCGAATATCATCAGGGTTTTCAGGTATATCTGTATCTAACAGATAGAGCTTTACTTGTCCCACCTCGATAATCCAGGTTTTGAACCAGACTTCCTGATTATCAATGCGTATGTTTCTTAATATGGGGATTCCGTCGTTACACAAAGGACGTACAGGCTTAGTATGCCACTCAATTATACTATAACGTTCTTCCTGCATACCATCTAAGTTGATGCGTTGTGAGAAGTAACCATACTTATAGAGTAGTCCGAAAGCGATTAGCGGCACCCCCTGATCAGAAGCCGCTTTTAAGAAATCACCTGCCAGAACGCCCAGTCCACCGGAATATATCGGCAGAGATTCATGTAGTCCAAACTCCATTGAGAAGTAGGCAA
>JAIOTM010000320.1 GCA_021106755.1 Candidatus Cloacimonadota bacterium
TAACCGTTTCTACAGCATGAGGATTTCGTGCCCAGTTTCTCCGGGCTAAGCCGCCCATCACATCCCAGGATAATCCGCTCTTGAGAACTTCGTCTATACTTGCGCTACCGTCCAGCACAATGCCGTTTCCACCGTTGCTGGCTCGTCCGATTCCCACGCCGCCACCGTTGGATAACACAACAAGGGTCATACCTCGTGCAATATTTCCACCAAAACACTGTACGGACATATCTGCTGTAAAGCGACTTCCATCGTAGATATTGGCAGTTTCGCGGTAGGGAGAGTCTGTCCCGGAAACATCGTGGTGGTCTCGACCTATCAGAACAGGTCCAATAACTCCTTTACGCACCATCTCATTAAATTTAAGAGCGATACGGATACGCCCTTCTTCATCAGAGTAAAGTATTCTTGCTTTAGAGCCGACAACCAGTTTGTTTTCGTTCGCAGTCTTAATCCAGTGGTAGTTATCTCTGTCCTGCGGCGAACGGTTTGGGTCTATGCAACCCATTGCCAGTTCATCGGTTATGTGTAAATCATTATCTTTTCCACTGAGACAAACCCAGCGAAATGGACCAAACCCATAATCAAAGCAAACAGGTCCCATAATATCTTCCACATAAGAGGGCCAGATAAAACCTTGAGAAGTATCAGTTCCATTACTGGCGATGGTTTTTTCTCCTGCGACAAATACCGAAGCCATGAAGCTGTTGCCATAGTCCCAGAAGTGCATTCCTTTGTCAGTCAGCCGTTTAATTACCCGGTAGTGTCTGCGAAGCGATTCATCTACAAGTTCTTTGAATTTTTCAGAGTCTTCTCCTATCAGCCTGCGTCCTTCCTCAAAAGAGATGCCTGCGGGTGTATAACCACCTTCGTAAACTGCGTGGCAGGAAGTTTGATCTGAGATTAGCGGAACTTCTATATTCTGCTCATCGAAGTATTCCAGTAACTCGACTATGTTGCCGTGGTAAGCTATTGAGATTGGTTGACCTTTTGCCTTGTACTCTTTCATCCAGACAGCAATCTCGTCAGGGCTGTCAGAAACCTGAGCTACCCAGCCTTGCTCGTGTCTGGTTTTAATCCGGCTATAATCAACTTCGGCGATAATCCCAATACCACCCGCTATTTCGACAGCTTTCGCCTGCGCACCAGACATCCCGCCCAAGCCGGAAGTAACAAAATAATTGCACCCAAGGTCTTTGTCCCCCGGAATTCCAAGGTATTGGCGTCCGGCATTCAGCAAAGTGATATAGGTTCCGTGCACAATGCCTTGAGGTCCAATGTACATCCAGCCACCCGCTGTCATCTGACCGTAGTTGGAAACTCCCATAGCCGCCATTTTTTTGAAGCTGTCGGGATTATCCCATTCACCAACCAGAAGCCCATTGGTTGAGATTACTCTGGGAGCTTCGGGGCGTGAAGGAAACAGCCCCACAGGATGACCTGAACTCATTACAAGTGTCTGGTCTTCCGTTATTATTTCGAGATATTTCTTTATCAGGCAATATTGCATCCAGTTCTGACAAACCTGCCCTGTTTCACCGTATGTTACTAACTCATAGGGGTATAACGCGACATCGAAGTCCAGATTGTTGTCTATCATCAACTGCAACGCTCTTGCCTGAACAATACCCTTATATTCATGCTCCGGTTTCGCTTTTATGTTTGTGTCGGGACGATAACGATAGCCATAGATACGCCCCATAGTTTTTAATTCCAGCAGAAACTCAGGAGCGATTTCCTTATGCAGGTGTTCAGGTATATATCTTAACGCGTTTTTTAGAGCAATTACTACCTCGTTGTGGGTTAAAACATTTCCACGACTCGGAGCACGGCGGATGCCAGCCTTAAACTTTTTTTCAGGAGGAAGTTCGTTTGAGAGCTGTACTGTGTCTGGATTGATTTGTTTTTGCATAATGTCTCCTATTTCACCATATAACCATGCTTATAAAGGTCTTCCACTTCGATTTGAGGTTCTAACAGATATTTTTTTATTGTTTCATAAAGTACTTCAATGAGGCCAAGATCTAGGTCATTTATTTTTTTATAGTCATTATGTTTTTTGCGTAAAACAAAAAAGGCATCTATGTTGGTTTCACTCAAATCCGGTTGCCAGCCATCTTCGATATGTTCCGCGATTACAATTGATTTTCCTTTCTCAAAAGTGCCCTTTGCCAATCCTGAATAATAGTCCGTCCGAATAAAATGCTCCTCCGTAACATGTCTTGTTATGTGAAACAACAAAGCCGGTAAAACCATTTTATATTTATTGAATGTCTTCTTGCCTGTCATCCTGTACTGCATATCAATATTCTGTGCCAGCATTAAAAATTTGGTAGAGTTATTAAATGAAAGAGCAGGATTACGATTATTGATAAACAGTGTTTTCTGATAGAATTTAAGATGGGTAGTAAAACGTTGGTGTCCCCAGGTAATTCCCTCCTTGTCTATTTCAACTATCTTTCGAACCATTTGAGTTACCAGATCATCTAAGTAAACTGGATTAAATATATCCAGATTGGTTTTGAATCCACCATTGGTCTGCTTGCTGTAACGATACTTAGGATTCGACACGCTACGGACAAATTCGTTCAGCATTTCAATGTATTGGGGAAGTTGAGCATCATCTTCCTGAAACAATTTGACTGCCTGCTCCAGTTTCTGGAGTTTGATATTTATCTCGTTAAGATACATCTTGTTGATGGTGTTCTTCTCTATTTTCAACATTCGATTAAGCATTTGTCTGAAATACATATATCCCTCTACTTATTTTCCGGTTACTTCGCTCATGTATCGCAAGTATTGTACACGTTCAAAAACCACAGGGTCCTTGAGTTGTTGTCTGCTTACTTTACCGCGAAACGATTCTATTGACGTAAATTTGTGTTTTTTCATCCAGTTATTGAGAAAGTCCAGTGATTCACTGATTCGTATCGGTTTGTGTTTATAGATTGCCGAAACCATTTGAACAGCTTTCGCGCCGGCAAGTAATTGTTTAACCACACCTTCGCCATTGTGGATACCAGTAGAAGCACATAAGTCGCACTCAACAAAATCCGAAGCAATGGCTATCCAGCGAAGAGATATATGAATCTCTTCTGATGTACTGTAAGCACTACCAGCTTTCGGGGTCAGCTTGTAAATGTCAATATCGGGGCTATAAAACCGATTAAAGAGTACAAGTCCTTCTATATCTGCTCGGGAAAACGTTCGCAAAGCTCTTGCTAGATTATCAAAATAGTAGCCAATCTTGAGTGATAGAGGAATAGAAACATGCTCTCTTACACTACGGATTATTTCGAGATAACTTTCTTCGAGTGCTACCTCTTTGGAGTTGGGATTGGAAGGAAGCATGAAGATATTCAGCTCTAACGCGTCTGCTCCGGCTTTTTCTATCCTGCCCGCGAATTCCACCCATTCGCTGTTAGTATGACAGTTTATACTTGCGATAACAGGAATATCAACTCGTTCTTTCGTGTTTTTAACAAGCTTGAGGTACTCCTCTACTAAGTGCATCTTCTCGAAATACGTAACATAGTCTTCCGATTCCGCATGAAGCTGCGACTGTCTGGACGCACCCATTGCTTTAGCAACCTGGATGTTAATCTGCTCTTCAAAAAGTGACTTGAGAACAACCGCTCCCGCACCGTTTCGGGCTATTTCTTCGATGTTTTCCACCGAGTTTGTCAAACCACATGAACCGACAATAATTGGATTCTTTAATTCGAGTCCAAGATAGTTGGTTTTAAGATTAATCATATCATCCTCTCTATTTTTCATTTGTATAAAACAATTTAGAAGCTATTATTTTTTTGAAGCTATTTTTGTCAATCTCCCCATTAGCAAGTGTTTCTTTATGAATTTTCACGCCTGTTTCGGAATCACCTGAAGAAACTGTTTTATCAATAGTAAAATAACTGGTAAATGATGATTTCAAAACAGAATCCAAAAAAAAACCAACTTACTTCTTTGAAAACCAAATCAAAAATGACACCTGAAACGACTCTTCTTTATAGGCTATGATTTCACTAAAAAGCGTCAAGGGAAAATTGATTATTCAGAGGAAAAACAGGATGCTTTAACCCGGTTGATGTGATAGGTTCAGCTTGACAATATCTCTGAACCGTTTAACTGGACGCTACTTTAGAAAAGGAGTTTTCCATGGATAACGAAAACCAGATGTTGAAACTGAAACGAGAACGCCTGGCAAAACTGATAGAAAACGGAATTAATCCCTATCCTAACAAGTGTAAACGCACCCACAAAATAGTCGAATTGCGGGATAATGAAAAAGAGTTTGCATCCGGGAATCAACCTGTTACCATTACCGGACGACTCGTAGCTATGCGCCGGATGGGAAAAATTGGATTTGGTGATGTTTCCGATGAAAGTGGAAATATTCAGATAGTTCTGAAAAGGGAAACAGTCGGCGTGGAAAACTACGACCTCTTTAAGCTCTTGAATATCGGTGATTTCGTTCAGGTGGACGGATACGCCTTCTACACTCAGACTGGAGAATATTCCGTAAATGTAGAACATATAACAATACTGAATAAATCACTGCGTTTGCTTCCTGCTGTAAAAGAAAAAAAAGTGGACGGTAAAGTAGAGCGTTTCGATGTATTCGCGGACGTAGAATTACGCTATCGTAAGCGCTACTTAGACTTACTGCTTAACCCGGATGTTCGTAAAACATTCGAGACAAGGGCGAAAATAATTCGCTCAATGCGTAAAACTCTTGATGATATGAACTTTATCGAAGTTGAAACACCTGTACTTCAGCCTTTATATGGCGGAGCTAACGCTCGTCCGTTTATCACGCATCATAATTCGCTTGGAATTGACCTTTATCTGCGCATAGCCACCGAACTTTATCTCAAACGGTTAGTTGTAGGTGGAATTGAGCGGGTTTATGAGATAGGTAAAAACTTCCGCAACGAAGGAATAGACAGTACACATAACCCGGAGTTCACCGCTCTGGAAGCGTATCAGGCGTATGCCGATTACAACGATATAATGGAGCTATCCGAACAGCTTATCTATAACGCGGTTATTGCGGTGCATGGTAAAGAAGTTATAGAATATGACGGTGAAGAAATAAACTTTGCCCGTCCCTGGAAAAGAGCCGGGATGATAGAGTTGATTGAAGAATTCAGCGGGTTCGACGCATCTGACTTTGATTTGGCAGAATTAAAAGCATTTTGTAAGGAAAAGGAGATTGAAACCAACCCTAACTGGGGTGTCGGTAAAATAATCGAAGAACTTTTCGAACATTTTGTTGAGCCAAAATTAGTGCAACCAACCTTTGTGACTGATTTTCCTCTCGAAGTATCACCCCTTGCCAAGAAAAAACCGGAAAATCCGAAATTGGCAGAACGATTTGAAATTTTCATTGCCGGAAACGAATTCGGAAATGCCTTTACCGAGTTAAATGACCCCCTTGACCAACGGAAACGACTTGAAGCTCAGGCAGCCCTGCGCGATCTTGGAGACCTCGAAGCCAATGTGGTAGATGAAGATTTTATTGAAGCTCTCGAATACGGAATGCCACCTACCGGAGGCTTGGGAATTGGTATAGACCGTATTACAATGCTGCTTACGGATAACACGTCTATAAAAGAAGTTATCCTGTTCCCGCAAATGAAACCAGAACAGGATTGATAGCCTGAAACACCGATTTTGCTTGACGCAGTACCCTATAGAACAAAATCTTATCCAATATTAATCAGACAAGGAACTTATATGAAATATTTAGTGACCGGAGGAGCCGGATTTATCGGCTCAAATATCGTAGCCGAATTGCTCAGAAGAGAGCAGGATGTAGTTGTTTTAGATAATTTCTCAACCGGAAAAAGAGAAAACCTCTATCCTTTCCGCGAAAATCCTAAATTCAAATTGATGGAAGGAGACCTCAGAAGTTTCCATATTGTACGTGATGCTGTTAAAAATGTGGACTATATCCTGCATCAGGGAGCTTTACCTTCAGTTCCACGCTCTATTGCCGACCCAATTACTACTAACGAAGTAAATATATCGGGAACACTCAATATTCTGGAAGCAGCTAAAGAATTTGGCGTAAAGCGAGTAGTTTTCGCGTCTTCCTCGTCTGTTTATGGTAACCAGCCAACTATGCCTAAAGAAGAAGATATGCCAGTTATGCCGCTATCTCCCTACGCCCTCAGCAAATATACCGGTGAACGTTACTGTCAGGTTTATACAGAAATCTACGGGCTGGAAACCATCTG
>JAIOTM010000080.1 GCA_021106755.1 Candidatus Cloacimonadota bacterium
ACCATGCGGGTAATCAGTTCGCCCATGCCCGGACCCAGCATAAAGCCCTGTCCGCACATGCCAACAGCGTTAACAAAATTGCTGATTCCCTTTGGTTTTCCCACTATGGGGAATCCATCGGGCGACATAGGATACTGTCCCCGCCAGGTTCTGCGAACTTTCAGGTTGCTTAGTCGGGGGTAAAGGTTTACCATCCGTCGCGCAACTTGGGGCAGAAACTCCGAAGTATCGTCGTTATCGGTTCCGAAGTGGGGAGGATTGGGTGTAATGCAGAAAACGACCTGCCCTTCGTTATTCTGGTAAAAGTAATAGTTTTTCGAGCCACTTACCGGACGCATATCGACTACCATAGGTTCAAAAAAACGTTGTACCGGCTCAGTAATTCCGGCTTCATGGCTATCCGGGATTACTGGAAGCTCAATGCCTGCCATTTTACCAATGTCGCTGGCGTTGTTGCCAGCAGTATTCACAACAGCACCGCAGGCGTAAACATTCTTGTTTGTCTTTACCGAGATAATCTTGTCGCTGGAAATTTCGAGAGCTATTACTTTCTCGTTAAAAGCGTACTTTGCCCCATGCTCCAGACTCTTGAAATAGAACGCGTTGCAAGCTAACATCGGTGAGCAGCTTCCATCTCTGGGAGAGAATGTAGAACCTCTCAGGTTTTCCAACATTATTCCGGGTACTTTCTCGCTATATTCTTCCGGGCTAATCCAGCTGATGTTCAGCCCATACGATTTCTGAATCTTCAATAATTCCTTTAATCTGGTTTCATCTGCTTCTGAATAGGCAGGATAGCTGTATCCGTTTGATTGCCAGCCGATTTCCATTCCATACGTAGATTTCCAGGTCGAAAAAATCTCAATACTACGAAGACAAACCTGAATTTTCCCGAAATCGGAGTGAGTTGCCCTTACTCCACCAATGGCTTTTTTATTGTTACCCTGCCCAGGAGAAGAATTGTCGTCTATTACCAGCACAGACCGCCCGGAAGCAGCCAGAGCCATTGCGGAAGGCACACCAATTGAACCTGCACCGATAACGATTACATCGAAAGACTTACTCACGCACGCCTTCCTTTTCGCCATTGGCAAATTTTCCTAACGGTACTTCTACAAATACAGGGCGATTGACATTATCAGTGATTTCCTCCAGAGAGATGCCTTCTTCCCGAAAGACTTGTTTCACTAACACATCGCAGGTCTTGCTTCCGCAGGAACCCATCCCACAGCGACTTATAGCTTTTAACTGATTCAAATCGGTGATGCCGGATTTAATCAGCTTGCGTACTTCGCCAACTGTTACACGCTCGCAGAGACAAATCATAGCATCGTCAGGAGTTTGCTTCGGGATAATTGTCTTAGAAAGCTGTTTTGAGACACTTGCTACCTGTACGCGTATTCCCGCTATTTTCTTAGCAGTAGCCCGAGTTGATTTCAGCGTTACAAGGTCTGTATTAAATTCTTTATTATGGCGGACAGAAACTACAACTTGTTTACCTAACTCATTCCCGTCTATATCCATTGCCTCTACCATATCCCCCACTTGTATTGCGATATTGGATACTTCATAAGGCAAAGTAACCAGCGGCGTGTCCACGCTTTTGCGGTAATCAACCACGGTAATAGCAAGCCCGGGGCAAATCGCCACGCATTTCATACAACCTATACAACCAATGCCTTTATCTGTGTATTTCGGTACTCCGAGAATCGGATGATTATCCATTTTAATGGAGCTTGTCGGGCAAATAAATGTACAGGGATTGCAGGGCATCTCTTCTAAGCAGTGAAGCACTGGAAAAATTCCTGTATCTTCCCCGCTTGTGTTGTAATCAAATACAGTACCCGGAGGAGATTTTAGGACTTCAGCTTTTTCGTACCAGGCAACCGGGATGTCTGAAGCAGTAGCTCCGAGGTGTCCGGCAACTTTCAGACCAGCTATTTTTCCGTTGAACATTGCCGAAGATGCCTCCGCGATTTCATTTGCGTCACCAGCGGAGAATATATCAATACCAGCTTTTTCAGCCTGAATAGTAAACTCATTTACAGGAGATAATCCAACGGCAATAAGCACTGTGTCGCAGGCAAAAGATTTCTCAGTTCCCTGTATCGGCTGGAAATGTTCGTCCACTTGCGCGATTGTTACAGAGGTTACTTCGTCATCTCCCTGAGCGGATAAAATTGAGTGCGAAGTATAAATTGGCACACCAAATCGTTTGAGTTTATCGGCATGGACCCTGTAACCTCCACAATCAGGCATAACCTCGGCAAGTCCAACTACATCAATGCCAGCTTGCAGGGCGTGGTATCCGGCAATAAGCCCGACATTTCCCCCGCCAATAATGAAAAGACGTTTGGAAGAACGCACTAAATCGCGGTTTACTAAGGTCTGAAACGCTCCGGCACCATAAACTCCTGCCAGAGTATTTCCCGGAAAACGGAGAAACTTCTCCCGCGCGCCAGCAGTGTTAAGTACAACCCGTGGAACAATCAGATGATAAACGCTATCCTTGAGAATTCCTACTTTCTTATCCTTAAAAACATGAAGCACCGTACTATTCAGCCAGACATCTACTTTCTCATTAGATAGCACTCTCGCGGCAAGCATCCTGCCTATCTCGTTGCCGCGGGTTCCGGCATAGGAATCCTCTACCGAACCAAAAAATTTATGAGTTTGCAATACCAGTTTACCACCGAGTTCTTGCTTGTCGTCTGCTATAAGAACATTTAACCCCTTGCCAGCAATCTCAAGCGCGGATGAAAGACCCGCGGGACCACCTCCCACAATGAGCACATCCACCGAACTTTCTTTGATGGCTTGGAGTTGAGGGTTCTCGTCAGTTTCAGGCAGATATGGCAACCCGTCAACCCGCTCGACTATCATGTTTTCCAGCACTGGAATCATACACGATTTTACTGGTACTCCGTTGGCGATAACCGTGCACTTAGCACATTGTCCGTTAGCACAGAAAATCCCCTGAGCACTTCCATCTTTAGGATGAGTACCGAAGATACGGACATTGTTGGCAATCAATGCCGAAGATATTACTTCGCCACGTTTTGCTTTAAGCGGTTCTCCATTCCAGTAAAAAGTAATGCTATCCCGCTCCGGTACGGGAAGAACCGGATGCTTCAGGATTCGGTTAACCGACATTTATTGCTCCTTAAACCCATCACACTAAATGAGTTAGATAAAGACATATTAATTTATCATAAAAAAAGAGGTTTTGCTGACTGTCAAGAAAAACGAAGGATACAACTATCTTGAAATAAAAAACTGGGATTGGGAAATGGAGAATGAGAAGTTTGCGACCTCAATCAATATCTCACGACAGTACGGGATAATACTCAACAATAGAAATAATTTAATTGTCTGCTTTTATCTTGCTTTATCCAAATTTCTTAACCATTTCCGCGTTTGGTTTCGGATACTGATGTGTCCCCCTGAATTTCCGGGTGTAGATAGCCTGCTCAGGGCAATGATTATAGCATGCCCAGCACCCATAACATTTTTCGTGATTAAATACTGGTTTTGGACTCAGTGTTATTGCTTCGTAAGGGCAAACCTCCGCACACAAGCCACATTCTTTGCACAAGTTTTCATCAACTTGCTGAATTCCAAAATCTTTTTTAGCCTGGGTGCGAGGAGCGTTTGGCAACATATTCCATAGAAATCCAACTTTAACCTGCTTTTTTTCGGGAGATTGCCCATTATTTATGAGTTTCAGAATTTCATCTAATCGCGAAATAAAGGTGTCAAATTTTTTCAATTCCCTCGGCTTAGGTGCTTTATCAAACATTATATTGCGTTTTCTCATAGGCGGATAATTCTCTGGGGTGTGTAGAGAATAGGCTGAAATAATCGTAAAATGTTTTGTCTCGACTCTATCCGCGAACAGTTTCAGAGTTTTACCGGAAATAGCCCCGAAAGTATTAATAATAAAAGCAGGTTTATCAGGCTGTTCTTCAATTTTATCCAAGAAGGAGACATAATATTGAGGAATATCCCCAAAGTCGGTAAAAGTAGCAAATCCAACGACATCGTACTTCGATAAATCCGGCAACTCACTTTTAACAACATTGTAGAGATTGAAATCGGTGGTACTAACTTTCTTGTTCAAATACTCCATCGCAAGCTTAGTGTTTCCCGAACCTGAATAATAGCAGATAATTCCTTTCATTTTGACTCCTTGAACCAGAACAGATTTCCTGCAAATATCTTATTTCCATTATTGTTTTTCTGGCTGTGTACTACTCAACAGTCTATGTGAGCTTGAACGATGGAATTGTCAAGTGAGTTTTGTAATCTGGGATACCCCCATTTTTTCAAGAAGATTTGGTTATGTTGTTTTTCATACTTAATGTTGCACTTTGCATCTGAAGAAAATCCCCATAAAGTCAGAGTATATTTTGCCAGATTTCGGGTTCGGAGGGAAAGAACACGCCGTCACCGGGCTTTTTTTATCATCATAAACTCCCAGCTTTCAAGTCAATTATTGACCTTTTTGAGAGTTTATATCACAAAAGTCTGTATATAGTCAATATATTTTTCAAGTATTTACATACTTTTTAGGGCGGACTATATATTGATTTAATTATTAAATGATTTACTGCTTTAAAAGAAGAAAATTCCGATTTTTATATATCAAATACGGACATAATTGAAAAGATTATTCATGCCATTGAGAATGAATCTACCTTTTGAATTAGAAAACACGCTTCCTCAGCTACTCTCCCCCCTCCAACCAGCTAACAATCTCTTCAAATCTCTCCGCGTGATTCCTGACTTCCACCGTTCTTGTCCAATTTTCTTTAATAAACTCCATTGCTTTGGTGGGGTTAAATCGTTTAAAAAACGGAGGCAATGTTTCTTTAGCTGCATCTTCCACAGCGATAACACAGCCGGGATAGCCAAGTACGAGATAACCGAGAAACCGTTTTTTTTTCGCGAACACTTCAGCCGAAACAATTACCACGCTGGTGGGTACAAAGTAATTCATGACGCTTTTGCGGTCGG
>JAIOTM010000276.1 GCA_021106755.1 Candidatus Cloacimonadota bacterium
CAAAGGGTCGGGTAAGTCAACAGTGGCTCACTGCGTGCAAGGAAGAACGAGCCTTGACGGCAGATTTGATGGAAAAGATAGCGGATCTATCAAATCTGACCACTGCCTTACGGCAGGTAGTTAATAACGGAGGGAGTGCCGGGATAGATGGGATGACAGTAACACAGCTAAAGGAGTGGTTCAGCCACAACTGGCAGGAGTTACAGACATCACTACTTGACGGTAGCTACACTCCTTCAGGGGTGCGGGGAGTACGCATAAGAAAACCCAAAGGAGGATATAGGCAATTAGGTATCCCAACCTGCAAAGACAGGCTGATCCAACAAGCGACCAGTCAGGTGTTTAGCAGGAGATACGAGCCTGTATTCTCCACAAACAGTTATGGGTTCCGACCCGGGCACAGCGCCCATCAAGCGCTGTTACAGGCAACGGAATACGTAGCCGAAGGGTATACCCATGTAGTAGACCTCGTTCTTGAGAAGTTCTTTGATAAGGTAAACCATGACCGCTCGCTGTGGTTACTGGGAACCCGAATCGGAGACAGGCGGGTTTTGGGTCTGGTCGGTAAGTTCCTACGTAGTGGGATCATGCAGGACGGATTGATAAGCCAGCGACTTCAGGGAACAGCCCAGGGCAGTCCACTATCACCAATTTTGTCTAATATCGTATTGGATGAGTTGGACAAGGAGTTAGAAGTTCGGGGACACCGGTTTGTCCGCTACGCTGATGACCAGATTATATTGGTCAGAAGCGAAGAAGCGGCAAAGCGTGTAATGAAGAGTATAACCGACTTTATCGAGAACCGGATGCTTTTAAAAGTAAACCGGGAAAAGAGCCGTGTATGCCGCCCCAGCGAACTAAACTTTTTGGGCTATACCATCCTCAGCGGGGGCAGATTGGGAATAAGCCGGGAGAGCCTTGACAGGTTCAAACAGAAACTGCGCCGGATTACCCGCAGGAACAGGGGAATAAGTCTGGATCAGATGATCCATGGTTTAAATTCAGTCCTGCGGGGATGGCTAAATTACTTCAGACTTGCCAGGTTGAAATCTAAACTGGAAAGTCTGGTACCTTGGCTAAGACGTAGAATCAGATGCTTCAGGATTAAGCAATGCAAGAGAGCGAGCGGTATCATACGGTTCCTTTGCTCACGCGGGGTTCCGAAATGGAGAGCCCTACTCGTTGCTTCTTCTGGCAAAGGGTGGTACAGGCTCGCCTGCTCTCCTCCTGTGCATGAAGCTATGAATCTTGCTTGGTTCGATGAGATTGGCTTATTTAGCCTTTTGGATAACTATTGTTTAACCTTTAAAGAAACCGCCCAGTACGTCACACGTACGCTGGGTGGTGTGAGAGGGAGCTAAGGTCGGGATCGCCCGCCCTTAGTCCCTACTCGATTTAGGGGGGCGGTTTTATATTTTGTGAGATGAATGATGCTCAACCTTTAAAATATGATTTTATGATTGGTAGTGTAAGTGTAAGTGTAAGCTTCTCCGTATACAGCTCTCTTTAATGCAAAGACTATTAACCTGATTTGAACTTGATATTGAATAACAGTTGTGTAATTGTGAACTATTACCTAATTTAGTTCTTGCAATACTCCTAAATCGTGGATTGTATTGAGGAACAATCCAATAGATTTACTAATTTAGGAGTAGTAATCACACTGAGTGTACCTTCATTGCAAGTTATTTCAATAAAACAATGAAAACATGAATGTTTTACTGATATACCCTCAATATGCAGATACATACTTTAGCTTTAAGCATGCTTTGCGCTTTATTTCCAGGAAAGCTGCCCTGCCACCTCTTGGTTTAGTAACTGTATCGGCAATGCTTCCAGCGAGCTGGCAGAAGAAACTGGTCGACTTGAATTTCGTTCCCCTTAGAACTGATGACATTGTATGGGCTGATTATGTTTTTATCTATGCAATGTATATTCAAAAGGAATCGTTAAGCAAGATCATTGAGGAATGCATGAAGCATCAGGTGGAAATTGTTGCAGGAGGCCCTCTATTTACACATGAAGTCAATAACTATCCTCAAATTGACCATTTTATTTTAAATGAAGCGGAAATTACCTTACCCCCGTTTCTGAAAGATTTAGAGAACGGGATCCCTCCCCAAAAAATATACAAAACCGCTGGATTTGCAGATATTTCCTTATCTCCAACTCCCGATTTTCATTTGTTATTAAGGGGAGCATATGCTTCTATGAGTATCCAGATTTCGCGTGGATGTCCTTTTTCATGTGATTTTTGTGAAATTACTTCACTATTAGGGAACAAGGTTAGGATGAAAGAGACGAATCAGATTATTAAAGAGCTTGATACACTTTATCGCCTGAATTGGCGAGGGATCGTTTCAATTGCTGACGATAACTTTATTGGAAACAAAGATGAGATTAAAAACAGGTTGCTTCCAGCTATGATAAAATGGATGCAACAACATAAATATCCATTTATATTTAACATACAAACTACTATTGATCTTGCTGATGATGAAGAACTTATATCTCTGATGATTAAATCAGGCATTAATTCTACTTTTATAGGAATTGAAACTCCTTCGGAAAAATCTCTGCAGGATTGTAATAAGGTTCAAAACAAAAACCGGGACATGCTCCAATGCGTAAAAAAAATACAGAAAGCAGGGATGCAGGTTTCAGGCGGATTTATTGTAGGTTTCGACAGCGATTCTTCTGCCATTTTTCAACAACAAATTGATTTTATTCAGCAAAGCGGAATTGTTTGGGCCATGGTTGGATTGTTAAATGCACCCAAAAACACCAGACTGTACAAACGCCTGGAAGCAGAAAAACGGTTAACCACCGAAACAAGCGGAAACAACACCGATTATTCCATGAATTTTATTCCTAAAATGGACCGCCATGAACTTTTAGAAGGGTATAATGCAATCATTCAAAACATCTATTCCGTTAAACCCTATTATAAAAGAATACGTCAGTTTTTCTTAAACTACAGACCGATAGATAGAAGGCGAAATAGAATTGAACGTTATTATCTCATCGCCTTTTTTAAATCAATTTTTTTCATCGGAATTATTGATAAAGGTCAAGGCGAATATTGGAAATTTCTGATATGGACCTTACTTCATCGCCCTGGCTTATTTTTGGATGCAATCATGTTTACTATCTGTGGTTATCATTTCAGAAGAGTATATAGATTAAGCAATTAAACAGAGATTCAAGATCAGCCGGAAATGGTTTATGTGCCATCAAAGAGAATCTGATAAACTTTAGCGAGCATATTGTATTAATAGATCTTACTTTTAATTTTAGCTTATAGCTGAAAGAAGGTGAAATTTACACTCCCGTAATTCCGGTGCTCTGAGAAAAACCTGTGAGAATTGAAATTGAAATTTTTTGGATGTTCGAGGATGAAAAGAGCGTCTTTCTTCAATGCACCTGCTTTAAAAACCAAATCGGGGATTGTCTCCAGCCATGGCAGGTTATAGGGTGGATCGGCAAATACAATGTCATACTTCTGCCTGTACCCCTTCAGGAAGGTTTTTGCATTGGTGTGTATTGCCATGGCTCCTTCAGCATCAAGAGTTGCAATACACTTCTTGATAAAATTGAAATGTTTAAAGTTTACCTCTACCATATGTACAACAGCAGCTCCCCTGGAGTAGAACTCAAATCCGATACTGCCGGTTCCTGAAAAGAGATCAAGGATCGTCATTTCATCAAAATCGTACCGAACTGACAGTATATTAAACAGATTCTCTTTTGCAAAGTCTGTGGTAGGCCTGGCATTAAATCCCTTGGGTGTATTTAGTCGCCGCCCCCTGTATTTACCACTGATTATACGCAATTGACAATATTAAAAAGGTTACTAAAACGATGAATATCAATATTGTCGAAGATGTAGCTCATAGAATATGAACCTTCAGGTTTAGTGAATTCAAGGCTTGTGACGTATTTCAATAAGCTATTATATAACTCATCATTCTTTTCAATCTGTCCAGATAACCAGAGGGTCTCATCC
>JAIOTM010000325.1 GCA_021106755.1 Candidatus Cloacimonadota bacterium
CATCATCCTGATAAATAAGCCGAACATTTTGATCTACCCACAAATGCTTGCCTGATTTTGTAACTAAGGGGAACTCTAAGTTAGTCGTGGTCGTGTGGTTATCGACTTGAGCAGAGTAAAATTCCAGTACTTGTTTATGATAATCCTTTCTGATAATATCGAGGTAATTCATCGACAGCAATTCTTGCTCGGAGTATTCTACCAGTCTGACAGTCGTTGGATTCACAAATAAAATTTTTCCGCTGACATCTGCCCTGTAGATAATTTCGGAAGCATTCTCAATAATCTGGCGGAACCGCTTTTCGCTTTCCTGCAGAGCCTGAGTTGCCTGTTTGGATTCAGTAGTATCAAAGATAACTCCAAGCCACTCAGTAGTCTCATTCTCAATTAATTTTGGACGGCATATAGTTCGTACCCAGCGGAATCCACCTTCAATCAGGTTTACCCGGTATTCATGATTCAGAATTGATGTAGTACTCTCCGCTTTCAGGGAGGCTTCTTGTAGGCTGGCATAATCTTCCGGGAAGATAAGTTCAAAAAATTTAGCTATGTTACCTTCTACCATACTGGCTGTAATATCACCAACAATATCTTCAAAACCGGGACCCCGATAACCCTGTTTTCTTTCAAGATTTTTATCTACTGTGTACTTGAATACTACACCAGGTATATTATTGGCTATCGAGCGGAATCTTTCTTCACTTTCTCTGAGATTATCCACAGCCTGTTTCCGCTCAGTGATGTCTATGCAGCTAATCAATTTACGCTTATCTGGCAAATGACGCACAGATAACTGGATAATGCGGATTTCGCCTGATTGATGATAGAACTCTGTTTCAATACCATCTACGCCACCAGATTCCAGTCCTTTCTCATAGCACTCATAGTTTTCTTTCTGTTTGGAAGTTTCCTGCAATAGAAATGTACTGAATGGTTTTACTTCATTTATTTCCAGAGAGGTGTAACCGGTTATTTTAGTAAATTGTCCGTTTATATACTTAAATCTGTCTTCCTTATCCAGAATCAACATTCCAAAAGGTGCGGCATCAAGCAACATTTTGAACTTAAACTCGCTCTCAATAAGTGCTTCGATTGCTGATTTACGGTCGGTAGTATCAATCGCGGTACTGATAATCTGCTCGTTGAATCCCCGGTTATCCTGCTTGAATGGAATAGATTTATAGTAAAGCCATATCCATTTTTCTGATTTATGCCGAATTCGGAACTCCATTTCCATAATCTGGTGAATGGGGAGGATAAGCAACTCTTTAACGCGCTGTTGAACATAGGAAGTATCATCCCTGTGAAGCATTTTGAAAAAATCGCTTTGAGTAACCTTGAGCCACTCTTCCGGTGTATAACCCAGCAGGTTGGAAATTTCATCGTTAACCCACACAGGAAGAAACGGTTCTACCTGATTGATAAAGATACACATCGGGGCGGCATCCGTGATATTTTGAAGCAATTTGTGTTGGGTAGCCAGTTGTTCTTCCGCCAGACTTTTTCGAGTTGTATCCTCAGCAATAAAAATGATATTCTGGAGTCGGGAGTGGTCATCTATAACTGGTATTAAAGTAAACTTGAAGTAGTAATTGTCATACTTCAGATTTCTGTCGGCAGCGTGAAAAGGTTCAGCAAGAATTGGTACCCGCGAATCGCGTAATTCATCAAGAGCCTTGTGCAGAGGTGGTTGATCAAGTATCGGCAGAATATCGAAAATACCTTTTTTCTCTACTTGTCCGGGTGTAAGACCGATAGTGTCTTCCATAACCTGATTCCAATAACATACCCGTAGTTTGGAGTTGGTTATGAAAGCCCCAACCGGGATATATTTCAAAATGGATTCACAAGCGGCTGGATCGCTACTAATGTTCAGAAAGATGCTGTAATTTATGGGATTCCCAGATTTTATTTCAGAAATATCAGTTTTGATATTCATCAGTACTCCCGCGACAGATAAATTTCTTCATATTTTATAATATAATGCGTAATGGAATAATGAGTCAATGAATTTTTTGTTACCTGAGAAATTTTTTTAATTGAAGACTATTCACTTATCACACCACATTTTTGTATAGGTTCTGTGTAAGGTTGTAATCAATCGTTCTCAGATACTCCACCCTATAATCTATAATATTACACCTATTTCGGATTTTTAACATTCTTGAATTTTATTTTTCTACAAGCGAACACGTGTAGGCTGGCTGGATGTGGAATAGATAAGAAATTACAATAAATATTCGGGAGAAAGCCTGAACTCAGATATTTTAGTCCGCCGTCAATGTGAATTACTGAATATTACCTGATTCGGATTGTTCTGAAAAAAGGAATGACTTTTACCATAGAATCAATGATTAATATGGGACGCAACTGTCGGGTAACTACTTCCCGAAATGATGGATGGACAGCAAAAACCATAGATGGTAACCTCAGTGCGTAATTTGAGCACACTGTAGCTGTCGTGGTAAATGGAGTTGAGATTATACGAGGTGTAGAATTGGAAATCATGATTCAGATAAAGAAGTACAAACAACCTCTGAATTCAAATAAACTCTGAAGCTTGAAATTTTCTTCTTCTTTGTTTTTCGGGCAATTCTGAAAGAGTACATTGAACATTTTCCTTCGTTGTAAAAAAAGGAAGATGGCTCAAAGAAATCCCTTAACATCCTCTACAGGGAAGGAAAAATATTCCATGTCGTCTGATACGCAACATGGGAATATAACCATTCTGATATGAGAGTTAATGTATATCACTGTGGAGAGATAGCTCCCCTCATACAGATTTACTACTTATCTGTTGACAATTGGCACATATCTTTCTTTACTTTTGGTGGTTTCATATCATTAAAACGCTATGAGGTATCGAACGTGGATACTCTATTTCAATGGAATGAAATGCTGGAAACACAGGGAAGTGTAAGATGAAAAAGCATACCTCACCAACTTCACTTACCCGTGTAATCCCCGAAGTGACGATTACATGGGTATTTTCGTTAAGGAAAGAAAATGAATAAGGATACAAAACAGCAGCAGAACGATGGTAGTTACGAACAGGAATTTCAGTTAGGGCTGGATAATTTCCGGCAGAAGAAGCTCAGGGAAGCTATACAGCACTGGGAACTGGCTGCCAACGTTGACCAGCAACAATCGGAAGTTTTTTCCGTATTGGGCAGTGCCTATAAAATGCTCAACGATTTTTCTAAAAGTTGTGAAGCATTGCGGCAAGCGTATCATCTTGAACCTGATAACTTTAAGTACCTGAATAATTATGGGATTATCTTATTTGAGCAAGGGCGACTAACCGAAGCAATCAATATTTTACAACGTGGTCTGAATATGTATCCCGACAACTACGAATTGCTGAACGATATTGGTGTAATGCACTTTCACCTGAAAGATTATACATTGGCTGAGGATTTTTTCCTTAGGGCGTTAGAGCTTAATGGCAAATACTTTGAAGCCCGAATAAATCTTGGTCACGTCTATATTCAGATATTAGAGAAGGATAAAGCCCTGCAAACGCTGGAGATTCTTAGAACGTTTACAAATCGCGAGGTGGAAACACTGGAGTTTGAGAACCAATTGACTGTGTTAGAAGAAGGTGCACCTCTGAAAGCTGGTGTTGATTTGGAACTGGCGGGGCAGAAACTATGTATAAAACCTTTGAGTATCCTCGAAGATTTTGCAACGGGGATTTCCCGTACGGAGATTGATATTTCCATTGTAGTGCCAATTATGAATGAGCGGGAAAACCTGCCAATTCTGCATCGCAAACTTAATGATGTTCTGACAATCCTTGGAAAGAGCTATGAGATTATTCTGATTGATGATGGCAGCAATGACGGTAGTTTGAAAATAATGACTGAGCTTGCCCGTGAGGACGGGCATGTAAAGGTGATTCAGTTCCGTAAAAACTATGGGCAGACTGCCGCACTCAGTGCCGGATTCAAATACGCTCAGGGGAAAGTGATAATTACTCTGGATGGTGATTTGCAAAACGATCCGGCAGATATTCCCCGTCTTCTGGAAAAAATGGCTGAAGGCTACGATCTTGTTAATGGCTGGCGTAAAGATAGACAGGATAAGACTATTACACGGAAAATACCTTCTAAGATTGCCAATATGATTATCAATAAGCTGATAGCCGGAACGGGCATCCATCTACACGATTTTGGCTGCACATTAAAAGCGTATAAGCGCGGAATAGTAAAGAATATCCGCCTGTATGGAGAAATGCACCGATTTATTCCCGTATTTGCGGCATGGCTTGGAGTGAAAGTGGCTGAGATTCCGGTTCAGCACCACCCCAGAATACACGGAAAGGCTAAATACAATCTTTCTCGCGTCTCCCGCGTAATATTTGATTTGCTGGTTGTCCGATTCTTCTCTGACTATATGACCCGTCCAATCCAGTTTTTTGGAAAGCTGGCAAAAAAGCTTTTTGGCTGGGGCACGCTGGCAATAATTTTGTTAACAGTATTGCGAATAATATTTCCCATGCCGATTTCGTATGATACAATGTTGATTCTATTCGGCATACTGTCGGTTTCATGTTTCCAGATAGTATTGCTGGGTTTGCTGGGCGAA
>JAIOTM010000133.1 GCA_021106755.1 Candidatus Cloacimonadota bacterium
ATTAGTGCGGATTGACCAGCATACAAGAGAGACATGGTTTTATATACCTCCTCACATTCGTTACGAAGTTTTCCATTTCGTGAATATGCTGCCAACGGCGGAAACGAATGAACTTGATTCTGATTCGGTACTCATCTATACTGGCGAAGAGACTATTGATGTTCTGAAAAAAGTGATTTTTGAAGAGGCAAGACCGGAATGGAACATTGTCCTGTCCGAAGACCTGAAAAAAGAATTTGTCTATAAAATCACACTCCAACCGACAATTCAAGCACAGAAAGGCGATGATATTGACTGGTTCCAGTATAATGTTGTTTACAAACTACAGGATATTGAATTCAGCCACGAGCAGTTGCGTGCTTTTTTCAAACGTAAAGAGCGATTTCTGAAATTAAAAGATGGGCGGCTCTTATTTATCACCAATAAAAAGGCTTTCGATGATGTGGAACTTATGCTTAAACGCAGCAGACCAAATTCTGATAACACTTACCGCATGGAAGCCTATAATATCCCCTATCTGTATCAATTACATAATATCAATCAGGGAATAAAAATTCGGGGAGACGCGTTTCTGCAGGAAATGTTTCAGGCAATTCTCAATCGGAAACTGTTCCAGATTCAGCCTATGCCGGGCTTTTTGCAGGGCGTAATGAGAAGCTATCAGAAAGCTGGATTCCAATGGTTGGTTATGCTCAGAAAATTTGGTCTGGGTGGTATTCTCGCAGATGAAATGGGGCTGGGTAAAACTCTTCAGGCTATCTCAGTGCTTACACAGTACCGTTCCGGGATTCCTTCTCTCGTTGTATGCCCCAAAACGTTGCTCTATAACTGGGCGGCGGAAATCGACAAATTTAATCCTTCACTTACCTATGTAATTTACGAAGGATTCAAAGAAGAACGGATGGCTTTGTTAGAGCTTAAAGGCGTGGACATCTTTATCGCTTCTTACTCTATCATTGTAAACGATTTGGAAGAGTTGGGGGAAAAGAATTTCGACTATCTTATTCTCGATGAAGCACAACAAATAAAGAACGCGGGAACTCAACGGGCTAAAGCTATTAAAAAACTGAATGCCCGTAACCGACTAACCCTTACGGGAACTCCCATGGAGAACCGACCGGAAGAACTCTGGTCAATTTTCGATTTTCTGCTACCGGGATATCTGCCTTCACTTCGCAAGTTCAAAGCGGAATACCTTGGTGAAGAAGAAGGTTCCAAAGCCCGCCTTGAACACCTTGCGGCAATGATTTCACCGTTTATTCTACGCCGGAAAAAGCGGGACGTGCTTATAGAGTTACCAGACAAACAGGTACAGGTTTCATATTGCCCAATGACTCCCTTGCAGGAGAAATTATACATGGAAATTATTGAAGCTGCCAGAAGTAGCTTCTTAAAAAGGGGTAATTCAATTGAGCCCGGACAATATATGCATGTTCTCGCTGCCCTGACCAGAATGCGACAGATATGTAACCACCCCTCGCTGATTGATAAAGATATTCACGATAGCCCGGAATTATCCGGCAAACTGGAAGCCCTGATGTCGCTGATTATGGAAGCACTGGAAAGTGGACGCAAGCTCCTTGTTTTCAGTCAGTTTGTGCAGATGCTGAAGCTGATTCGTATTCAGCTGAAAAAGAACCACATCAACTTCGAATATATGGACGGAGAGACCAAGCATCGGCAAAAGCTTGTGGATAATTTCAACAAGAACGCCAACATTCGCTTGTTCCTCATAAGCCTTAAAACAGGTGGTTTTGGACTGAATCTGACCGCTGCCGACACTGTGATTCTTACCGACCCCTGGTGGAATCCAATGGGCGAAAATCAAGCTGTTGACCGGGCACACCGGATAGGACAAACCAAAAAGCTGATGGTCTATAAAATGATTACCAAAGGTAGCGTTGAAGAGAAAATTCTCAATCTTCAGAAAGATAAGATAGAGCTTTTTGAAAATGTTATCGAAGGTGGTCAGAATATTATTAACCGTCTCAATATTGACGAGCTTAGAGAACTGTTCGACTATTAATCATTTAGGCTTAAAGGTTGCTAAAACCTTATTTATACAGTGGCTATTTCAACAGCAAGAGCTTACGAACTTGCTCTGTACTCTCAGATTTCAGCCTGTAGAAAAACACGCCGGAGCTAACGCTTTTGCCATTATTGTTTTTACCATTCCAGACAACTTCATGATTTCCGGCTTTGAAGTTATTAAAACTCTTTACTTTCTGCCCCTTGATGTTGAAAATTTGCAGTTGAGCAGTTTCATTCGGCTTAACGCTGAACTTTATTGTTGTTTCCGGGTTAAACGGGTTGGGGTAGTTGCCAATAAGTGTTGTGGAAAATGCAGGAAGGTCTGTGTTTTCATCGTCTATGCAAACCACATCCCAGGGAAGTGCTGTTAAATATGGATAACCATTATTTTCCATTGCTGTCATCGCCCAGATGTCTTCATCTCCGTTATCAGATTCCGCAATAAAATCCCAACCAGCATCTATATAGGTTGATTGAAGATGCATTTCCTGAGTCAGCATTCCTAACCCGCCTGCACTGGATGTTTGCCCGGATGTTTCGATATCCCAGAAAGAGTTAGTGGTACTTGCGTTGTCATCATTAATCCCAATCAATCCACCGGCAGGTGTTCCTGAACCACTTACAAAGCCAGTACTGTAGCAGTTGTCCACTCCGACTAAACTTCCACAGTTATTTCTTCCTATAAGCCCACCGATATATTCATCTGTTCCATGTACATTGCCAGTACTAAAACAGTTCAACACACCTCCCCACTGATTTGCACCGATTAATCCGCCTACATATTTACCGCCACTTACAATGGATTTGCTAAAACATTTCGAGATTTCTCCATTATAATTCTCTCCTACAAGGCCACCAACATAATAATATCCGAGTACAGAACCAGTACTATAGCAATCAACTATATTGCAATCGTGATAATTATGTCCGCACAACCCGCCAATAGAAAGACCTGTGCCACTTACATTAATCATACAGTGGCAATTGATAATATCAGAGTAGTTAAAACTCATACCAACTAATCCACCAAGATCATAAACCCCTGTCATTGTCCCACTGCTGGAGCTACCCTGAATTGAAGAATAATTGTCAAGTATTCCCACAATTCCACCCATATCACTTCCACCGCTTATTTGAATATTGGTCTCACAATTTTCAATTGTAGAGCCTTTGCTATATCCAACCAGACCACCAAAGAAGCGTTCACCAACCAAATCTCCTGTTACATCGCAATTCACAACAACACAGGAATCCATAAGCCCAACAAGTCCTCCACAATACATGTCTCCTCTAACCATGATATTAGTAAGGTTTATATTAGACAGAGTCGCTTCATTTAAATAACCAAATAGGCCCAGATTCTGGTTGTGTTCCAGTTCTATGTTAAGATGATCAATTACATAACCATTTCCATTGTAATTCCCTGCAAAATAGGGGATATAGAAATCATTTTCGAGAGAAATATCAATTGTTGCTGTTTGAATAAAGCTGTGTTCTTCAAATTGACTGAATGCGAGCAGTGATTTCAAATCACTAATTGAAGTTATCTGATAACTGCTTCCATTACTTGTTAAGTAATCATCAATAGATAGTGTAAGTCCTGCATTTAACCATGTATTGTATTTTGCACTATCCAATGCTCCCAAGGAAATTATATTTTCACCATTCACTATAACAGTTTCGTAGTTAAAGTAGCTGTTGGTAATTGTAGTAGTTATGAAATCACCAACTAATCCTCCTATCTGGGTGGCTCCGGTGATGTTTCCTGTGCTATAACTATTAATTATTGAAGACTCACCGCTGTATCCAAGCAAACCTCCAAAACTATGACCATACTCCATATCACCCGTTACATTTCCAGTGCTATAGCAGTTCTCAATGGTGGAAATGGAAGTGTATCCAATCAGACCACCACTATAATCATCTCCTGCAATATTTCCTGTGCTGTGACAGTTGGAGATTATTGAATTACTATTGTGACCAATCAACCCGCCGGCGTGGCATTCTTCTCCGGGTAGTTTACCTTCATTTTTGCAATCGTCATTGGCGGGAGTGTCGGTCTGGTTTCTTCCATATTCCAAAACACCATACACTTCAGTGGAGCTGAAGCTTCCTGAGACATTACTATTATCATAATTCCGACCAATCAATCCCCCAACCACTGTATATCCCTCAATATATCCCGAACTACTGCAATTGCTGATGATTGTATTCACATTTATACCTATCAAACCACCGACTCTGTTACCTCCGATTAAACTACCAGAAACATTGCAGTTAGAAATTATCGAATTATCAGCCCTGCCAGCTATACAACCAGAATAAGAACTGCTTGCTATCGAAAAGCTTGTTAAATCCAGATTGGAAATTGACACTGAATCGACATAAGCAAACAAACCCTGATATCTTCTGTTTGCTTTATCAATAAACAGACCATCGATTGAGTAGCCCTGTCCATCATAACTGCCTGTAAAATGGTTATCGAAATGTCCAATCGAATTCCAACCTTTTCCATTGTTCCAGTTTTGTGTATCTGATGCATCTATATCCGCTATCTGAATAAAGTGATATGACCAGAATCCCCGATAAGCCGAAATCGCATTTAAGTCTGATAGAGTAGCTATCTGGTAGGGATTACTCGCGGAACCTGTACCATTCTCCAAAGTAGTACTAAAAGTCCATACATCTCCTACTGTTTGCACATTTGGCGTAATTGATGTATTATATGTTATTACCTGCCATTCATAATTTATTGTAAAATCGGCACTATAAGTCCAACTGCCAGTTGTTCCGGCGGTTGCCCCTGTTACTACCTCAACCATATTCCCGGCTTCACCAAACCAGAGATCATACTCATCTGTAGCATTACCGGTCAGTTCCCAAGAGAGAGTTCCATTTTCAGACTGATTCAATGCCATATTTGATGGATTGGGGATACTGGCTCTGGCAGGAATATTCGGATCAAAATATTGCCACCTTAAATAGGGGTAACCAAAATTATAGATTCCATCAATATCCCAATCAGTTGTAAAATCCCAATTAATAAAAGTATTCTGTACCTGCAATTGACTTGTTGTTTTGCCTTCTCCGCCCCCACTGTAATCCTGTCCAGAGGTTTCAGTATTCCAATAAGAATCTTGAATTGAGTAACCGCCCTGACCCATCAAACCACCGAAGTTGCTGTTTCCAGTGACAGTGCCAGCACTAAAGCAGTTAGTAACATAAGAATAATTTTGACTGGTTCCCATTAACCCGCCAACTTTATCTACGCCAATTACATTGCCCAAGCTGTAACTGTTTTCAACTACACATTCATAATTTCTGCCTACTAAGCCACCGACATAATCTTCTCCACACACAATGACAGTGCTATAGCTGTTAAGGATGGTGCTTTCGTAATTTCTGCCTACCAAACCACCAGTGCAATCTTCTCCGATAATTCTACCTGTGCTATAACAGTTTGTAATAGTTGAAAACCAACTCTCACCCACAAATCCACTGGTACGATCTAATCCTGTTATATCAATATTAGTAACTGCAACATTCTCGATACTGGCACTATCAATGAGTCCAAATAAACCGCTTGCATGATTTAAGATTTGATTGATATAAAGTCCATCTATAGTAAAATACTGTCCGTCGTAAATACCTGTAAATGGGAACTGCTCCGATGGGGAGGTTCCAAGATACAACCCAATCGGACTCCATCCCTCCACACCATTCCAGTTTATTGTTGGTGTAGCATCTATATCAGCAGTCTGAATGAAATACGATGCCCAGGAGAGAGTATCCCCGCTCACCCACTCAAGATTATCTAAATTTGCTATCTGGTATGGGTCGTTTTGTGTTCCGGTACCTGCTGGTTGAATTCCCTGAGCAAACAAGCCGATAATACATAGTAGAAATGTCGCTACAATCAGTTGTTTTTTTAACATATCATCCTCTGCAATTTTTAGTTACTTTTCATCAAAAGCCCAAGAATCCGGCTCAATCATTTTACACATAATTACTGCAAGCAAAAGGTGTTCCATTTGCTTGAAAAGCAACAATATTTACATTACATTAATGACAAATATCCCATTATCAGCTATTTGTAATCAAATCACTTGAGCAGTAGCATTTTCTTAGTGCCGGTATATCGCCCGGTTTTCATCCGGTAGAAATAAACGCCTGAACCAACTGTCTTTCCGTTAGCATCTTTGCCATTCCAGATAGCTGTGTGCTGTCCGGCTGTCATTTCTTCGTTTACCAATGAGATAACTTTCTTACCCAAAATGTTATAAACATCAATGTTAACATGCCCGGATTGTTTCAGAGAAAAGTTTATGGAAGTCACCGGATTGAACGGATTTGGGTAATTACCATGCAAAGCTGTCTCGAATACAGGGATATTTTCATCATTTGGTCCTTGGGGAAGCTCCCAGTAAACAGTCAGCACTTCACTGGAATCGCTAACGCCTTCCGCGTAATCCACTGTAACAAAGAATTTATGTTCAATATAGGCATAGAAAAGTTCAAAATGATACGTTTGAGTGGACAAAGTGTCCACAAAAAGCCATTCGCCAGCCCCGGTTTTCCTGTACAGATTAAAATGATTAAACTGTAATCGGTTGTCGCGGGTAATGCTGATGTTAGTTTTCGATTCAGCCCTTGATATTGGATTAAAATCCCAACTTATATCTGTCGTGTAGTTAGCAGAATCAATAACTGCATTCAAATTCTCGGCATACATGAAATACTCCATATCAAAATCAATACCGGAAGTAGTATGACCAACGATAACAACAACTCCTGTAATGTCATCTACATAGAAAAATGGAAGAGATGCACTAACCGTGTAAGTTCCCGGTGGCAGTTGCAGAACATAGTTACCATTTATATCTGGATGTGCTGTCCAGTTACCAACAGCGATAGTCAGCTCCTCAACACTGACTCCGGCATAATTGAGGTTTACATGCCCCGATATTGTAGATGCTTCCAAATCCGGTATAGAGCTGAACAAGATAGCAGAATTATCTCCCAACGGTTGGCATGTAGTTGGAAAAATGTCGTTGTATGTGTATTCCAAACCTCGCAATCCGGTATGGTCTTCAATCCCGATAGTAGCGTAGTTTCCTTGTGCACTATAATGATGATTGGTATCATCCGCATTATTCCAATCCTCATACTGGAATTTGATTATTCCGTCTCCGAGAGGAGATACTGCAAAAGCCGGATCGTACAACAAAAGCTCAAATGTAGTGTTTTCATTTGCATATTCTTCAAACGACATGTTATCCCATTGTACAATGTATGCGTTCTCAATCATGTCGTAATGCGTATAGATACCGCCTCCAGTAGTACGAAGGTCTTCCCAGAATGGAGCAATCATCGGATTAGGTCCCCCTGGACCGGGAATCCGCCAATTACGAAATGAAACATTACCGGTCTCAAAACCGTTATTGGCAAGGGTAACAAATCCGTTAGTGCAGATACCGATTTCAGAATAATCAATCCCATAATATCTGAATGTAAAAGGTAGGGAGGCAAAATGAATATTTGTAGTTAGCCCCGTAAGTTCATTACCGTTATCTATTAGACCAGTATTGGTTCCATTACCGTTATCGGCGGGATTTATTTCAATCCAGTTGTATGTTGGGGCATCCGTGTAGCCAACGTCTTCCATACCAAGAGCAATATAACCATAAGCATCGGGACCAAGTGGGTCTGTCAATGTTTGAGTGCCGATGTATAGTTTCAATAAATGATTCTCGGAATATCCGGTATTGTTACTGAGACTGAGTTCAACATCAATAACCATCCCTGGAATAAGATTGGCAGACCCGGTTATCGTAAAGCCATCTGCAAGACAATCAACTGATGTCCCCTGCACTATATCACCGAAGGTGGCTGAGTTATCATTCACAATCACTAAACCGCTCCAACTGGCTATGGTTCCCGTTACATTCGGCATATCGTAAGAGCCGTTGTTCATCAGCGTGATATTAAGGTCAACAGTTTCGCAGGGATCAAAGATTCCATCGTTACCATCTATTATTGTATAATCAATAATATCTAAGTGACCACCTTTAATCTCATAGTAGAAAGTGCTGTTCCACTGGTTCCCGCTCAAGTCCTGAACCGATAGAAGCATCTCGACAAAATGCTCTTTGGGTGTGGCGGGGTCTATATCCATTATGAAAATCTCGTTGCTGTTTCCATGTCCGTTGATATACAGAGTTGGAAAGGTAAGCCCTGTATTGTTTGACAGAGTTATATATGAATCATTAGTGTTAATATCGGCAGTTACCCCGAGTACCACGGAATCCGAAAAGTTTTCGAGAACAAGTACTGTTTCGATAGTTTCGCCGGGATTGGGTTCACCATTATCGTTTCCATCGGATTGACCGAAGGGGTCATCATCAAGAATCAGTTCGCGGAAACCCACAATTGCCGGACCTGACATTGTAATTGTAAGCTGTTGAGTAATATGGTCTGGTTTTGTAATGGTAAGAATTGCATCCGAATTGGTTGCGGTACTGGCATCAAAGAAAAGTAAAATATCACCATTTTCATCTGTGTAACCAGTAGCGAAAATCCCGTCATTAGCTTGGTATAGCGTAACCCATGCCCCTTCTACCGGGGTGGTGTCATTATATTCCACAGAGATAACAACATTGCCTTGCCCTGACGGAATGCTTGCAGGGTAAGTAACATTCATATTTTTCAGCAGTCCACCTTTGAATATGTCCATTGAAGGATCACCCATCAAATTGCACCATTCCGTATGATTAAGTGCCATAGAGTTGGATATTACATTGTAGCACATATATAAATTCAGCTTCCCGCTCATAATAGCTTCACCCATATTCGTCATACCATTGGAATAAAGCCCGTAGTAGAAACCAATATTCAACGCTTCACAGTATTGCGGGTGCAATCCACTCGTAGCCATACCAATGGCAGTTGCACCTGCGATAAGTGACGTTGGAGTGCCTGCCCGGAGAATCATTTCTGCTCGTGAAGCAGAACCGTATGAAAAAGTTCCGGTAGTCTCCGCTATCATGATAAAATTGCACATTTTATTGTAGTTGGTCAAATTGTTGATGTTAGTTGCTGACCAGTTACACATGCCTATATAACCAAAGAAATTGAAAAACATAGAACCGCTATTAATAGCAATATCCCTTGCGTCGGCACTTGGACTATCCTGATAAAGTTTAGTAAATGTGTGATTTGGGTCGTAACTTAGTATTAGTTCAGATAAATACTCATTATCAATATAAGTAGCTACACCTAAAGGGTGGGAATCACCAACCAGCAGAGAATGAGTATATTGGTTTGTATCTGTAGTGTTCTGGTTTATCTCATACAGAGAAATTTTCGCAAGTATGGTCAATAACTCAGTAGGGGTTGATACCGACAAACGTCCTACTACAAGTTCCGGGAGTATATCACCGCCATCCAGAGTAGTGTAACCATGATCACCGTACCCCTGTCCGGCTGGGATAGCTATTGCACCCTCCGCATCACCAATAATTATTAAATACTCCGGTGGTATTTGCCAAGTATTGTAGGCGTTTTGCAACCACGTTATTATATCAGTATTTGTGCTGCCTGTTACATCGGTATCCACTAAAGTAACTTCAAAACCTTTCTGGCGTTTCCAGGTCGCCAGAGTTTGTACTTCGGTATCAACTCCAGCCCCGAATGGATACAGAATTACAAGGCTACGTGGCTGGTATTCAACACGCATGTCGTCCCGCATATCGCGGTAGTTGAGGATTGTTCCTTCATAGAGCTTCTCGAAGCTACGGGAAGCTGGAAGGCTGGTTGTAAGCTCGTTTATACCCGGTGTATTGTTGTGGTTCACGCGGATGGTTATGGTGTGGTTGATTGTCAACTCATCGCTTACAGGATCAAACTCAAAAGGGTTCACTAACACATTAACAACGCGGAACTCCCGCATAATTGCAGGTTCACCGAGGTTTGCCAGCTCAAGCTTAGATTGATGTTTAGATAATCCATTATAAAAATCTTTGTTAAGCTGGAATGAATGCTTCTTACTTTCGTCCTGCATTCCCTGACTGGGATAGACATTGTAATTGCTATGCACCGTTTTCTGCTGATTTATCACTTCAATCGTGAAACTACCTGTAGCGGGAACAGCTATCAATGTCCCGAAGGTTGGTAGTTCAGGATAGCCAGCATCTAAAGTGTAACCAGCCCGGAGATGGGAAAGTTGCTGGAAAACAGCACCGTCTGCTTCTACATCCGTTACATTGTAGCCTTCAAGGTTAAAAGTGAACTGTGTGTAAGCGGCAGTTGTCTCGTCCATTTGAAATAGCTCGCCCGAAGCTTCCTCTACTGGTACATAGATACCAAAAAGTTGCACGGTTATTAATAGTGTCAGAAGTAAGATTGATTTGCCCATTATTTGCTCCTATGGTTCCTTGGTTCACGTCTCAATAAAGAAATCCACTACATTAAAACAATTATGTTCTAAGTGATTACGTGTTGTCAAGGGTTTTTTTGCGCAAAAAGTTCTGAGGAGGTTTTCTGCCACCGGCCACAGAATGAGTGTCACGGCAACGTTGAAATATTTATAAAAGAGAAATGCCTCGCTGCCGGGCGACAGCGAGGACATTTCTAGGAGGGCATTTTATGTAGGGTGTGAGGTTACATTATACTTTTCCGTTCATTATTTCTTTTTCGTTACATTTACAAATTTTCGCAAATTCGTATTTGGGCATCCACGAACCAGTTTTGGAACTGCGGGCACGAACTATTTTAATTCGTTTTATTTCTGTTTCGCAGTTAGGGCATATCATTTTCCCTTCTGTGCTTTGCTCGTGAGCCAGTTTTGCTGCAAATGTTCTTCCTTTGGCCATTCTTCCTCCGAATTTCTGATGATAATATAAAATACCACTGATATTATGTCAAGTTTTTTTTATGCTCTTTCCTGATAATTTCCTGTACGAGTATCAATTTTCACTTTATCGCCTGTCTCAATGAAGAATGGAACAGTGATAACAAGGCCTGTTTCAGTTGTCGCGGATTTCCCTCCGCCCGAAGCTGTGTTACCTTTTATATTCGGTTCGCATTCAGCGATTTCCTGAATTACTGTGATTGGTGGTTCAATCCCGAGGATTTTACCATCTGGATCTGTTTTCATCGCAACTTCTGTATTTTCTAACAGGTAGAAAGCAAGGTCTCCAATCATGTCTATGGGAACTGAAGTTTGCTCGAATGTCTCGTTATCCATAAACACGTAGAACTGGCTATCGCTATACAGAAACTGTTTCATAGCACGTTCGACCCGGACTTCGCTGAATTTATCGCTGGCACGGAATGTGTTTTCAATTACTTGCCCAGTCTGAATATTCTTGAGCTTTGTTCTGGTAAAGGCTGCACCTTTACCAGGTTTCACATGTAAAAACTCTACGAATTCATAGAGTCCGTGTCGCCATTCAATAATCATTCCGTTACGAATGTCACTCATCCCAGCCATGTACTACTCCTGTCGCATAGACCATATAAGAAATTGTGCTGTGGTAGAAAAAGAAATCGACTCCGGGGTTTACCGGAGTCGACCCTTTATATCACTTTCTATTTCTTCTTTTTATGACGGTTTTTACGAAGTCTTTTTTTACGCTTATGCGTATTTATTTTATGACGTTTACGTTTGCGTCCGCAAGGCATTGAACCTCCTTAATTATTTGTTCGCGCCAGCGATCTCATCTTTGAACGCGCGCGAAAATTTGAAAGTAGGAACAACTCTTTCTGGTACTGGAACTTTCTTACCAGTTTTAGGATTTCTGCCAATACGTTCTTTACGTTGTTTCAGGTTAAACGTTCCAAAGCCACGAATCTCAATACGACTTCCGTTTTTCATACTGTCCTTTACCGCGGAGAGAAATTGATCAACAACGATTGCAATATCTTTGCGGATAAGACCAGTGTCTTTTGCGATGACTTTTACAAGATCAGCTTTTGTCATAATAAACCCCTTTATTTCATATTAATACAGTCGAATTTACAGCACTCAATATAATGTCAAGCAAAATCTCTGATATTTTGTACTTTACACTCATTTTCACTGTGAAAATTCATTCATTTATACCTTTCAATAAACTAACATAATTCGGTGTAATCTTTGAGATTACGTTATACTTCGTGACTTCAGAAGGAGATTGTAGCTTAAATGAGGGCAATTTATTCCTTTTCTGAGTCAGCCTCATTTTTCTCAGCTTCTTCCGAAGCACTTGTTGTAGCAGGAATTTCGTCATCTGCTACTTCGTCGGAGCAGCAACCATCATCTTCACCAGACTCTTCTTCCCGCTCACTGATTTTGATACTGATAGACATACCGTTGAATACAGGATAAAAATCGTCGAGGTACTCCCGCACAAGCTCTTCGATATTCTCTTCTTTTTCCAACGTCTCTTTGCTGAATCCAAGAACAATGTGCATACTGGAAAACGCAAGATTAAGTGCCATTGAAGGTTTTTCACCCAGCACGTTCTTTAGAAAAAGAGGCATGGACTTGGAGATGCCGCTTACGGCTTTCACGCGCTGGTAGAATCTGTAGCCAAAATAGGCAATTGCACCCCAAAACGCTGCTCTAAACAAGCATTTGCAAAATTTCTTCATAGTTGACTCCTTATTAAAAAAAGCTCCCGTGCAGGATTGTCCATGCTCTGGAGCGTATTAAACTCTTCCATCTGGTAAATCGAAAAAATATTCCTGTCTTTTCGCTATCCTATCTGTACATTGATTTGACGCGTCCCCAGGAAGCCCGGTTAGCCTGAACGCTCGCGGGTTGCAGGGAATTACTGTGTATCGGATTTATTCTGTACTCGCCAAAGGCAAAATCAATCACTCCGAGAGCAACAGAAAGCTCGGTACCAGACCTGATGCCTTTCAAAATGCTGGAGTTTGTAAACCCATTGCGCATTGTGCACTGACCGGAATTGTCGGTAAGTAGCATTTGCGTATTGGCGGTTTTCCCGGTAATTACTTTAACGTTGCCGATTCGTACCCGGACAGACTCAAAATCTTCCGAGGATGAGGCTTCCCAAAGAGTTATTTCCACCGCACGCGGAATCATCGCACTTTTTCCTTTAACGATAATTTCGTCTGCGCGAAGAAATGTCATACCGAATCTTTCCCCAACCACGCCAGTAACTGTTACATTATCGCCGACACGAAGAGTACGTTGACGGTTACTGTTCACAAGTAGCCCTTTCCAGCCACCACCTTCGGGCATGGAAATAAAGAAACCATTCCCGTTGAAATCAGTAGCGGTGACAACACCCGAAGTACGCACAACAGAATCTTTATATAAAGATGGCCAGGTATAGTCATACCCCGGACTATCAGTAAACTGAATCTCGTATATCGTTAAATCCTGAGTCGCCGCCAATAATGGCGTTGCCACAAAGGATGCCGCAAAGGATGCCGCAAAGGATGCCGCAATTAAAATCACAATGCTTATTATTAAGCGCATCATTACCTCCAGGTTTTTAACCCACATGCACAAAAACTATTTATGCTGTCTTTGTCAAGCTTTTCCTGCCTGATAGAATAAAAATGATGCACGTTGCGTTCCAATATCTTACAATAATGTATTTATTTCCATAGTAACAAGACTGAAATTTTTCCGCAATTCCATTAGTAACTCCGAATAACGGTCGCGTTGACTATTTCTGGCACACTGTTCTAATTCTTCGGCAATTTTCCGCATGACTTCCATAGCCAAGCTTGCTGAAATACCTTTGAGTCCATGCGCCCTGAGAAGCAGGTCATCATCGTCTTTGGCATTGATAGCGGCTTCCGCGGCAACAATTAAATCGGCGGCAGAAGTCAGATAATCCTGAAGCAACTCCATGTAAAACTCCCTGCTTCCCACCATAGTCAACCCTTTATCAAAATCAAGAATCGCTTTTCTATCAAGCGGCATCTAAACTCCTTTGATTATTTAAGATGTATAATTTAAGATTATATATATTCTGCGCTTAAATCATTTCTCTTTTATCTTAAAAACAATCAGTATCGAAACCTGTGTCAAGTCAAGCATCAGTGACGGCTCGGTTATGAAACCACCCTTTTTAAGGGGATTCCTGAAAGGATGAGCAGTCACACCAGCTTTAGCATAGGCCAGTCTTTTCTGCCATTCACTCATTTTTTTATGGTAAAAGAGTAAGCTATATAACTGTAGCTGGTTACTTTTAAATCTTTAATTTTAATCAGGCGAGTGAAACGCACGTATAATCCAACATTGACAAACAGGTTGTCAACAGCAAAGTTGCATTATTGGAGAATTTGCCATGTATATTATTAAAGAATCAGCCGAAAGCTGGCAGGAAGTAGCTACAGTCCTGA
>JAIOTM010000282.1 GCA_021106755.1 Candidatus Cloacimonadota bacterium
GACGATGCCGATCAGGAACTGGGGTATGATTTACTCCCAGCTGAGCATTATGTTCGAAGAAAGATTGGCTAAATTTGAAAAATAACAAAAAGGAGTTTACACAAAATACTTTACATTCCCCCACCATCCCAATCACCAAATCTGATTAGTTGAAGGAAATCTTTCAAACTTACTGCTTTTCCTGTCTTTTTATAATCTTATTAAACTCTGAAACTAACTTGCTGGTAATGTGCTTTGGATTTGATTCATGAATTGCCTGAGCAATACTAATTGCACCATTGCTGGAAATCCCATTAGCATTATGCAGGTTTGCTATAAGTTCTAAACCCCACATAATTGTAATCTCTTCGGACTTGCAATGTTCGCGCAGTTTTTTATCGTTTGTAACGCATATAAAGCCGTGTCTTTTCGCTGTTAGCAAACAGAGTCTATCATTTACCGAGATTGAGCCTTTACTATTAGCGGCAGTAAACGCGTCTGAAAGCTCAATTTCTGTTTTCACTAACCCAAGTTTCAATAGCTCGCTTTTGTCTTTTACCGACTTCACTTCATCAATAACAGGGCTTATTACATGTATTGTACCAACATGATTTCCAATTAATTTTAGAACTGAGCGATCTGCATTGATAAAGTCAATCAGAACACAGGCATCCATAATCATAAGCTTCCGGACTGAGGACATCAGGTATTATTTCCCCAGTTTTTCAGAATTTCCAACATATCCTCAATTCCAATTCCCAGCATTTCAGCACCCCTGCTTAGTGATATCTTATCCTTTTCTATAGCCTCACGCACCAGTCGGCTAAACCGTTCTTCTTTGAAATCAAATGATTTAAGACCGAATGGTTCTGAAGAATCAATTGCCATTGGTTCTTCCTTAAAAGCAAGCCCCCTGTTAAATCGCACTTTGAAAGCAATGTTAAACTTTCTCCAGATTGTTTCATTTGCCATTTCGAGTTCAATTAAACGTGATAAAACAGCTTTGTAACTCACGTTAAATACACATTTCACTTTCAGAACTCTATCAATCCAGTGTAAACCTGAAGCATTTTCCCACTCGGCATAAAATCCGCCATTCGGCATAAGAAAATGTCCTGCAAAAAGATTTGCTTCCGCTTCTTCTCCGATTACTTCCTCAGTTTGAACGGAACTATATGTGTTAAGATGTAGAATCAAATGACCAAGCTCATGAGCGGCACTAAAAATCTGTCGTTCAATACTGATTCTATCCCAGATGTTCACAATGATAGCTGGTCCTCCATCTTCTTCAGAAACAGATAATCCAAAAAAACTATCCGAGGTTTTTCGAAGCTGCAAAACTTTTATCCCTGAATTTTCCAACAAGCCACAAATATCGTAGATTGGCTCAGTTGATTCTAAGCCAAGTCTGTTGCGGCAATCAGCCGCCGCCCTGATAACTGCACTATTTTTCATTCTTCAATATTCCTACCAATTTGAATGGGATTCGACAATCAAGTTCTTCTTCAAGGTAATTGAAATCATCAAGCCAGAGAACTACTTCTGCAAGTATGTTTTCTCGATTCCTGATTTTCTTTTTCGAGCGAAACCTAACAGCATGCAACACTCTGACTGATTTAAAAAGATCAAGTAACTTTACATTAAGTGCTTTTGTAACTGCTTCTAAAGTACTCATTCGAGGCTCACCTTTTACATGCTCTATGTTCTTGATTGCCAAAACAGAAAGTCCTGCTTTATCCGCTAATTTCTGCTGGCTGATTTTCCTTACAGCTCGAAATCGTTTTACATTCTTAGCCACTACATCATTCTTCATGATTCATCTCCTCCGCTGTTGACAATATACTATATTGCACAATATTGTCAAGTAGTATGTTTGCGGGGTTATGTTTTTAAGGGGGAGAAACGATGGGAATCTTTTTTCTACTTGACAATCTTTTACTCAAGTGCTTGTTTTACATAAAAGCAATAAAGTGGAGGTATTATGTTGAAAAAAAAGAAAATGACTATTGGAAATCTAAACTGCGTTTTTGAAAGTAAAGAAAATACTATAGGTTTTTTTGATTTATGGGATAAGTTTACACGAAATGTTTTCCAAGAAAATAAACCTCACCCACCGAAAAGAGAACCAAAATTTCTTTTTTATGATGTAAAGATTGACAATGATTTGCATAATGAACCAGTAATCATTGGAAAAATAGTGAAAGTCACAACATTGGATATCATGCAAGAATTCAATGCTGGTAAACTGTGCAATGTAGATAACCATTATCCTTCTGCCCCAAGCTCGGTTTTTGTTTTGCTAATCCGGAACCACCTCCTTCTATTTCTTAAAGAACATCGAGGGGCACCATCAGTAGCAAATTTTCGAGCTTATTTCACCGATAGAGTACGTATTGAAAGACAGAAATATATCGCTCAACAAAGCCAAGAGAAAAAATTGACTAAAAAAGAGCTTGCTCAAAAGTATCCTCCTGCAATCATAAATTATACTGGTATGTTATCGAATCTAAAACTCACGGAGTTTTTCACAAATGTACAATCTGTTCGTGATTTACATATTATCACTAACTTACAGAATTCAAATTATAATATAAAAAGCTTCTTTGAGGGTAATCAGGATGTAATGAATGAGCTAAAATCACCCAAGATTGTTTCAAGATTCACAAAAGTAAAGTCAACAGATGGTACAGCAAGAGTATTAAAGAATGTCTCTACAAATGCTGCTGCAGGATTTCGCTTTGATGCTGTGCTTGAAGATGGTACTGTAAAACGCGTAACCAATGAGAATATTACAATCGAAGCACAAATACCCATAGTTGATGAAGCAAGCACAGTTGATATTTCAACATGTATGCTAAAAGAGCTTAAGCGTCTTATTGAAGATAAAGAAATTACAGATACCCAATCAACTACACTGAAAGAACTAATTAATTCAATAAGCAACGATAATCTTAGTGAGTGAAGCCAAGCATCGTGTTCGACTCTATATGAAGAATAATAAAAACAAGTATCATGATATTCGGCCGCCAACTAAGAAAGCATATGAAAAATACTTTGAGAAGAAAAGCCTGAGTAGGCTTTTTTTCTCATCTCTTAGATGTCAATATAAGTATAATCGTTGGGGGACATTAGGTCCTATAATTCTCTCCACTGTAATTGCAGGTAGCATCGTATTCTCAATTTTTTGGAAATGGATAAGTATTACTAATTCTCTCTTCATTGAACTAAGCTCAATTATACTTCAATTTTCGGTTTCACTTATTGGCATTATAACAATAGCTTTTGCATTGTTAATGGCGATCGCAAATAAGGACATATCTATGTGGCTTTTTTGTGATACGGATAATCATTATAAAGCACCGCCAATACAAAGCTTGCTTCTACATTTCATTTATCCTTTATGTTTATTTGTAGCAAATATCTTTATTTCAATTTGTATTATCTTTGTAGTAAAAATAGGGATAGAAATCAATTTCCTTGTTTCATTTTTTTTTTACTGGGAATTACTAGTTTTCTTTTTCCTCCTTTGGTTTGCTACTCTATCAATAATTGAACTCCCATCATTTCTCTATAATATCTATCAGTTTGTCATTCTCTACTTCGGCAAAATGAGTGAATTGCAAGAACGCTCAATATTAGAAAAATTAGAAAAAGAAGAAAAATTAAGCTCCTATGAAAATAAATATGGTAACCTAATTATGGACACGTTAGACGATAATTCCGAAACTCAATAACCTTCTCCCCCCAATTTTCCACTTCTCTATCTTAGTTATCGAAAATCCATTTGACAAATCTTCTTGAAAATTGCATAAAGGCAAACTAAAGGCTATGTTATTATGATTGAATAAAATAAAAAAAGACTACGGAGGATTCGATGAAATTTCAATTGCTTTCCAAAACAGACATGCAGGCTATGGATGCCCTGAAGAATTATCATGGTGGAGCGGCAAAGATTGTAGAGACAATTACCGAGAAGAGAAAATACGAAACACGTAAAAAAATTCTCAAGGAAAAGGGCTACGGCGATATGTTGGAAGACGCGGAAGTTTTATTCCGGAAATTCCCTAAATTCCCTGACTTCGAGAAAAAGCTTGGTGCAAAGTACAATAATGCTTTTGGTATTGCCACCAGTCAGGTTTCCGGTTGGCAGGGTGCTAAAGTAACTCACAAAGCGATGAAGCTTATTTCCGCGGCGGCTGGCACAGACAATCCGGTTTTTGTTCCGGCGGAATTCATCTCAGTTGTTGCACTTACCGACCAATATGTTTATAGTGGCGATTTAATGGCAACTCTTGCTATGTCCGAAAACATTATGGGAGCGCACAAGTTTTGTAGTACCAACTTAATTGGTATTCCACAGCCAAAAGCCCGCTTTAAATATTTAACCGATGTAACCGGGCAGAAATTTGACACAGCCGAGGTTGATGCGGATAGCGAAGCTCTTATTCTAAAGAATCAGGGAACACCATTTGGTAATTTTGGCGGTATTGAAGTAGCGAACAACAACCATCTCGTTTATCTTGATGGTGTTACCCGCACAGCTCTCGAAACTGGTGGCGATTTCTTTCTCAATCCAAGCTGGAGCTCAATTGTAGCGGCATGTTATTATGGTCGCGATATTCCTAATCTGACTTTCAAGATTTCGATGCTGCTTTCCACACAGGGAACAATTGCTTTCAGAATGCTGCTTAATATTATGAGCGAATACCTGCGTGACGACAAGACCTCACCGCTCTATGAGATTAACATCGGTAACGGTGCTACTCCTGAGACCTTTATTCAGTGCGCGAAAGAGCTAAAAGAAAGCGGAATAAAAGGCGTCAGTCTTGCCGCACACATACGGATTAATCCTGATCTTGGTATTGCGGGCTTTAATTGGACAGACAACGCGTTCAAAGTACTCGAAAGCGGAACCGATATGACTTTCAAATATGAAAGCGATGGCACAGCCCGCGATATGGACACAATGGCAGCTTATTTCCTTTCGGATGAAGATAGAGTTGCGGCTTCTGAGAAAATCGGCGAAGTAATTTATTACAAAGCACTACGTGCTTCGAAAGACGGTCTGGAAATGATGAGAAGAGGAATTAAACCTATTTTCGGTCATGGCTCATACTAACACGAGGTTGATATGATAACTAACTGGAATGACAGATTTTCGGATAACATCCGCGAGTTTGAGGGATACTCAATCGGCAAGATTATGAAGTATCTCAACGACCCGAATATTATCTCGCTCGCTGGCGGTTTGCCTTCACCGGATATGTTTCTTAAAACCGGTATGCGAATCGCTTCAAAACAACGTCTTGAAGAAGATATTGATACCATTATGCAATATACGAGCGTTCCGGGTGAGAAATCGCTTGTGGACGCTATTATTGGTTTTCTCGCACGGGACAGCATTAACATTTCCCCCGAAAACCTGATAGTTACTTCTTCGGGGCAACATGGATTAGACCTCACCGGCAGACTGTTTCTTAATCATGGCGACACCATAATAATTGATAGACCGACTTTTGCCGGAGCTATCGTAGCCTTCAGTATGCAACGCATTAACATTGTGGGTATCGACATAGAGTCAGACGGTGCGAATGTTGACGTATATGAAGAAAAACTTGAAGCTATGAAGAAGAAAGGCATCAAACCCAAATTCATGTATGCTGTACCCGATTTCCAGAATCCTTCGGGGATTACATGCAGTAAGGCAAAGCGGGAAAAGCTACTTGATTTAAGCTACAAATACGATGTTCCCATAATCGAAGACAGCCCTTACCGCGACCTGCGTTACACTGGCGAAACTATCCCTTCGATTTACGAACTGGATCAAAAACGTGACGGTAATCATGTAATCGGACTATATACGTTTTCGAAAATATTCTGTCCGGGAATCCGGGTTGGTTTCAATATTGGTCCGAAAGAAGTAATTGAGCGGATGATAAACATTAAAGAGGGCAACATTCTTAATACACCTAAGTTTAATCAGGATATGTGTACAGAATTCCTCACCACTATGGGGCTCGAAGAACACCTAGAAAACTGCCGCAACTACTACGGTGATAAACTCAATCTTTTTCTTGAGACTATGGAAGAATATTTCCCACCTGAAATGGGAGTAACGTGGACAAAACCGGATGGCGGTCTTTTCCTCTGGGTGACAGTTCCAGAGCATATCGACACAAACGATTTATTTATGGATGCCCTGAAATACAATGTTGCGTTTGTGCCTGGTGATGTTTTTTACGGTGAGAATCCGGCATTAAATCACATGCGGATTAACTACTCGTTTGCGAGCAAAGATCAACTTGTTGAAGCTGTTAAAAGGCTTTCGGGTTGCCTCCGAGAAAGGCTGTCAAAGAGTTAGCTTTATGGATTTAAAAATCAGAGGAAAAGTAGCTCTTGTAACGGCTGCCAGCAAAGGGCTGGGCAAAGCTGTTGCTACCGCGTTAGCTGATGATGGAGCAAAAGTATATATCTGTTCTCGAAACCGTGAACGAATTGAAGCTGCCCGTGATGAGATTATCAGGGAAACCTGCGGAGAAGTAATCGCGTTTGCTTTCGATATAACCGATGAAAAAGCAGTCGCGGAAGCCATAGATTCAATCGGTAAAATAGACATTTTGTACTGTAACGCGGGTGGACCTCCTACCGGGCTTGCCGAAAATTTCGTATTGCAGGATTACCGTGATGCTTTAGAGTTGAATCTCTTAAGTATAGTAATGTTATGCAATCTGACTCTCCCTCTTATGAAACAGCAACACTGGGGACGGATTATTATCAACACATCAGTCTCTGCCAAACAGCCAATCGATAATCTAATACTTTCCAATACCGCGCGAAGTGGTGTTTTGGGATTTATGAAATCGTTATCGAATGAAGTAGCAGAATTTGGCATTACTGTTAATGCGGTATGTCCGGGATTTACTCAGACAGAGCGTATCAAGAAACTTGCTGAGGGATTTGTAAAAGCTGGTAAAGGTAGTATCTCTGATTTCTATAATACGATAGAAAATCAAGTTCCGGCTAAGCGACTTGGAACACTGGAAGAATATGGTTCAACCGTTGCATTTCTTTCTTCGGTAAGTGCCGCATACATAACCGGTGTTTCTCTGCCAATCGACGGTGGATTCATAAAAGGACTCTAATTAATTTTCAACGGAGAATACACTCAATGATAAAGCTATATTCCACTAATCTAAAGACAGAGCCTGTTCCATTTCGGGAGGCGTTACTGAAAGGTCTCGCGCCGGATAAAGGGCTTTTTATGCCCGAAAGTATTCCGGTGATTCCACCTGAAATAATCGATTCTTTCACTGACATGGAGTACCACGAGATAGCATACGAAGTTAGTCGGCGATTCTTAAAAGGTCAGATAGACGATGAAGTCCTGAAAAGTATTACAAAGGACGCATACAATTACGAAGTACCCTTAGAGCATGTTTATGAGAACAAATATGTGATGCGACTTGATCAGGGACCAACAGCTTCTTTCAAGGATTTCGCGGCTCGTATGATGGCACGATTAATGCAACACTACCTTACTTTAGAGCATCGCAAATTGCTGATTCTAACTGCTACTAGTGGCGATACAGGTAGCGCGATTGCCAATGCCTACTACGGACTTGACCACATCAAAGTTGTTGTGTTATTTCCGTTAGACGAGGTTTCGGACAGGCAACGCAAACAAATGACGACCTTAGGGAAGAACGTGCAGATTATCGGATTAGATGCTAAGTTTGATGATTGCCAGATACTCGTAAAAGAAGCGTTTTCCGACTCCGATCTGGATTATCTGGGACTCTCTTCGGCGAACTCAATTAACATTGGCAGACTGATTCCGCAGATAGTTTACTACTTCTACTCATTTGCGAAACTTCGCAAAGGAAATACCGATGATTCAGTAATATTTTCGATTCCTTCAGGTAATTTCGGAGATATGATGGGCGGAATGCTTGCCGGCAGAATGGGGCTTCCAATCAAAAAGTATATCATTTCCTGCAACGAAAACGATGAATTTGTGCAATTTCTACACACTGGCAAGTACGCTAAAATAGTTCCCTCGATTAATTGTCTTTCCAGTGCAATGAATGTCGGGCATCCCAGTAATATTTCGCGTTTGGTCTCTCTATATAATGGAGTTATGGACGAGACAGGCCACATAAGTGTTCAGCCGGATATGGAGCAGATGAACAAAGACCTCTTCGGCGTAAGTGTCACCGATGAAGAGACTAAGGCAATGATAGCTGATGCGTATCAAAAACACGGGTTGTTACTTGAACCACATGGTTCGGTGGGTTGGAGCGGATTATCGAAGTATCTGGCAGAAGTTGGAAATGACTCAGAACAACTCTACATTTCACTTGAAACAGCACATCCTGCAAAATTCCCTGAGCAGATTCAGGCGATACTTGGATTAGACCCGAAACTTCCGCCAAGTCTGCAAGGTCTCGAAACTAAAAAAGAGCAGTTCGATGAGTTGGACAATACTTACGAGGCTTTCAAAGCTTATCTGAAGAAAAACTACAAGTAGGATTTTCAAATGAAATCTATTATTATTCTCGGTGACGGGATGTCAGATCGTCCTATCGCCTCGCGCGATAACAAAACGCCGCTGATGCTGGCAAATATTCCCAATATTGATGAACTCGCCCGGAAAGGTCGCTGTGGTAAGTTAGTTACTGTTCCTGCCGATATGCCGCCGGGAAGCGAAGTTGCCAACCTCGCTGTTCTCGGCTACGATGTACACAAGGTTTATCAGGGACGCGGGGTGCTTGAAGGTGCCAGCATGGGGGTAACTATCTCCGATACCGACCTTGCTATGCGGTGCAATCTTATCTGCATCGAAGACGACAAAATCAAGAACCACTCAGCCGGGCATATAAGCACCGAAGAATCGCATGTTCTGATTGACTACCTCAACGAGCATCTCGCGGACAATGTTCTCAGTTTCCATAAAGGTATCAGCTTCCGGCATCTGGCAGTTGTTGCCAATGGCAACAACGATTTACAATTTACACCGCCGCACGATGTTCCGGGAACCGCCTGGCGTAATGTGATGATTGAAGCTACTTCTCCAGCCGGAGAAAAAACAGCCGAACTTCTCAACAAAGCTATTATCAAATCGCAGACGCTGTTAGAGAGACACCCGATTAATCTGAAGCGAATAGAAGCTGGAAAAGACCCTGCCAACTGCGTCTGGTTCTGGTCTTCCGGCTACAAGCCATCTATGAAGACATTGGCTGAGAAATACAACAAAACAGGTGCAGTCATTTCCGCTGTCGATATTATCAAAGGTCTGGGCATTTTCGCTGGCATGGATGTTATCGAAGTTGAAGGTGCTACTGGTCTTGCCGACACAAACTACGAAGGCAAAGCCGAAGCAGCAGTCGAAGCTCTTAAAACTCATGACTTTGTTTATCTGCATGTCGAAGCAACCGACGAAGCCGGTCACGAAGGCAACATCGACCTTAAAATCATGGCTCTCGAATATCTCGACAGTCGGATTGTAAAATACATTGCAGAGCAAACCGCTTTGATGGACGAAGACGTGGCAATCGGCATAATCCCCGACCACGCAACTCCCTGCGAGTTACGTACCCACACCCACGATCCCGTCCCCTTTATTATCTACAAGCCGGGCAACGCCCCGGATGCCGTTACCGAATACAACGAAACTACAACTGAAAATGGAAGCTATGGTCTGCTTAAAGGTGAAGAGTTTATTAAGGCGTTGATAGAAGATTAGAGGTAAACCAAGCTTGTGATAGTCCATTCCGATAGTTCTTTTCGATAGTTTACATTACAGGCAAAAAATTGGAGGAAAATATGGAATTAACAAATAATACTTGTGTTTACCCTTACAACTTTAAAGCTCAAATGTATTGGCTCGAAAGCAATACCGTTTTTGTGGCAATGCCGTTTGGAAAAAAAGATGCCGATGGAAAAGATGATAAAGAATTCCGAAAATCATGCGATAACATTTTCGTAAATCTCATAGAAAAGGCAGTTACTAAAGCAAATGAATTAATTGATTCTTTTAATGGAGAAAAAGGCAAAAATCCAGAGAAATCAAAACTTTGTCCACTTAGAGCAGATTCAGATTTTCGCACAAAACATATTTGGAAAGATATATTGGAGAAAATGCAAAGCAGTCGTTTATTCATTACAGTTATGATGGAAGCAAATGCAAATGTTTTCTACGAAATGGGTATTGCACATGCAACTCAGCAAATAGATAGACATATAATTCTCAAGGAGAAGAAGTATAAAGTACCCTTTGACATCAATAATCTAACTCATTTGGAGTTTGATATAAAGCATCTTGATAGAAGCGTTAATGAGTTAGCCCGAATAATTGCAAACCAAATAAAAATTTATAAAATCGAATCAGATGATTTGATAAAAAATGCGATTAAAAGTTTGAGTTATTATAGTTTGCAATATATATTTGTGGGACCGTTACAATCACATAAAAGTAAAATCCCATTTGAAGTACCCTTATGGGAAAATGAAGCTGTAAAAGAATTATCTCAGCTTGGTCTTATGATTTTAAGCTATAAAAGAGATGTTGTGAAGAATAGCATTGAATATTCTTACTACTGGACTCTCTTAGGTATAAATGTACTAAGTAGGTTGAAACTAATTAAAGATGAAAAAGCCAAAGAGTGGATAGAGAAATACCGCAATTACGAAAAAAATGGTGCATTCTTATGTGTCAAAACTTCGGAAAATCCGTAATAATTGAAACTTTATGACCAAACGTACAGTTTATAAGAGCTTTTGCTGTCTCTCGTTATACTGTAGATAACAAAGGAGAATAGCCCATGAGTGAAAATTCAATGGATGTAATTGTAGCGTATTGCGGACTGGTATGCAGTAAATGCAAAATCCGTTATTGACAGGATTTTCACCAACGCGGGAAGTGCATGGAACCACTGCCATTATGAAAATCTCGGACTGGCTTTTGCTGTCAGAGTCTCGGCTGTCTCACCAAAATCGTCTGCTCTGCCATAGATTGAGACACCCTTGAATTCGCCTTTTTCGATTTTCTTCCAGAGTGGATTTGCCAGATTATCGCACTTGAGAACTTGAACCCAGGCACCGAGCTTGATGTCTGGAAAGTGTTCTGCATCATTAACTGTCTATCATAATGGAACCCGCAAAGAACACCTCTTTTATGTCGAGTCTGTCTAATCTTACAAAACAGGGGAAAAAAGACGACAAACAGATTCCGCGTATTTCTGGAAGCTACTTCGCTGTTGATAATTCTCCAGAATAATTTCCCGGCTTTCGCTGAAATCATCTTCGAACTGACGTTTCAGCTTTGAGGCGATTTCAGTTCCATAGATAACGCTGTTTATCTCAAAATTCACCGAAAAGCTTCGCACATCCATATTGGCAGTTCCAATTGATGCTTCATGATTATCTACAAGAACAATTTTTGAGTGCAGAAATCCTTTTTCGTATTCGTAAATCCGAACTCCCGCGGTGAGAAGTTCTTCATAATATGAATGCGAGCCATACCAGACAATTTTATGATCGGGTTTCCCCGGAAGCAGAATTCGAACATCAACGTCAGCAAGAGCCGCTGTTTTCAGAGCAGTTAGAAGAGTGCTGTCCAGAATCAGGTAGGGAGACGCGATGAAGATATATTTTCTGGCATTAGTAATAAGAGCGAAGTATCCCTGTCGAATACTCTCCCATTCCGAATCAGGTCCTGATGTGACAATCTGTATTGGAAGAGTACTGGTGATTCTATGAGCGGGATAGTAATTTCCTTCCTCAGGTAGTTTACCGTTAGCGAATGCCCAATCAATAAGAAAAACGGTTTGCAAGGCGTAAACAGCTTCGCCAGAAAGCTTTATATGAGTATCGCGCCAGTACCCGTAGTAGTCGTCAAGTCCACAGTATTCGTCCGCTATGTTGTTTCCGCCGAGATAGCCCGTTGTTCCGTCAATGATGATAATTTTACGATGGTTTCGATAGTTAAGTCTGCTGGCGAAAAAACGAAATTTAACAGGAAAAAACGGACACATATCCACTCCCGACTGTCGCAATCTGACTTTGAACCTACGGGGAAGATTCCAGCTACCTACATCATCGTAAACCAGTCTGACCTGAACACCTTGCCGGGCTTTTCGGCAGAGGATTTCCGATAGTTTTTGTCCTGTTTTGTCAGCCCTGATGATGTAGTATTCCATGTGAATGTGATGTATTGCTTCTTCAAGCTCCCGAAAAAGGTCTGGTATCTGCTCGCCCCCGCTTTTGAAGATTTCAATCCTGTTATTCAGACTGAGATGTGCCTGACTGTTTTTTAGCAGAAGCCGCATCAATTGAGATTCGGGAAACTGTTCAATCATCGCTCTTTCGGTGTTCTCGTCCGGCAAAAAACCACTAATGGCAGATTTTATGTACTCATGATCTTTCGCAGCTTTGCCGGCAAACATCTTTCGCTTCCTGTAGTTGATTCCAAAAATCAAATATAAAATGAAGCCGGCAATCGGCAAAAAGAGAATCACCTGAACCCAGGCGAGACTGCTGGAAGGTTTTCGGTTTTCGCGAACAAGCGGAAAGATAACCCCGACAATTGAATACAAGTAGATAACCGCCAAACTTATTAAAAAAAGCTTGTATATTCGATCTGCCTGCCAGTTAATGATTCCTGAAAATTGATAAAGCACAATAGCAATAACAGTGACAATAAACAGGATTAACAATAAAGTTCTTCTCATATGTAA
>JAIOTM010000266.1 GCA_021106755.1 Candidatus Cloacimonadota bacterium
CAATTAAGTTTGTGTCCCCAATCCGATGAGTAACAAAAGTAGGACAATCCGGCTTGTACGAGATTTTCAATAACGAACCTGTAAGCTCCAGAATCAAATCGCATATCTCTTTTATCGAAGTGCCAATACCCGTACCCACGTTGTAGAGGCTGTTAACGGATTCGGCTTTTAGTGCCGCGATATTTGCCCGGGCAACATCCCGCACGTAAACGAAATCATAAGACTGGGAACCATCGCCGTACACAACCGGAGCCTCTCCCCTGTCGATTCTATCCAGAATTTTCATCATCACAGCGATATAAGCACCCCGATAGTCCTGACGTGGTCCATAAACGTTCATATATCTAAGCCCCACATGATTGAGACCGTACCTGTGGTGATAAGAAATCGCGAGATGCTCATCGGCAATCTTTGTCGCGCCATAAAAAGTTTGATTATTATAGGGATGTTGCTCAGTCATCGGGATTTCCAGAGCGTTGCCGTAAACCGATGCCGAAGACGACCAGACAAGTTTTTTTACTTAATGCTTACGGCAGGCTTCCAGCACATTGAAAAATCCGCGTACATTAACTTCAAACGCCGAACGGGGAAACTCGTGGCAATGAAGTAGCCAAAGAGCTGCCGTATGGAACACATAGTCAACGCCTTCCATCGCTTTATCAAGAATATCCTCATCCCGGATATCACCACCCATTGCGAAGATTCGGCAACGGTCGTCCTGTAGCGAAATTTCGATATTCTCCCGCGAACCACGGGTAAAGTTGTCATATATTGTTATACTTCTTACAGGTTCTTTCAGTAGTTCTTCTACTATAAAAGAGCCGATAAATCCGGCACCACCGATAACTAACACATTTGCATTTTCAAGTTTGTTCATTTATTTCTCCATTTTTTTCAATAAGCATCAGACGATAATCTCTTCGAGTCGTAAGGACGCAGGACAACGGCTCGAAACAAACGCAAGTCACTGCTATTATATGCGATATTCGACTCGATGTTCCTTTCGAGTCGAAACTTATCAGGCTCAGTAACGCCTTTGTATGATAGCGGTTTTGTATAACAATATCCCTCCAATATCATTCTCCCCTCCGAACTTCGACAACATAATACGGAGCGATTGTAAAAGGTAAAGGACCGGGCAAATTACGAATCAGTTTGTTCAGAAAGGGAGCAATTACTTTAGACACATATCTGAGATAAGGATAAACTTTCTTTATAATACTGTCAGCCATTACGCCCGGTGCCGGAATAAATCGCGGAGTTACTTCGGGATAGTATCCAGCGGAGACATTGACTTCAGGGAATCTTTTTCGCAGATGTTTCGCAAAAGCAAAATAGGGAATCAGATTCTCGTTCCAGAGACCCGATTTTGGATCGCAGGTATTTGTACTGTCCTTTGGCTTTGGGAAAATACCATTATCTTGATACACCTGTACAGCTTTAATAATATCCGCCCTTATTAACCCACGAGTAAGAATGGCAAGTTTCTCTATTTCTCTGGATTCCAGGTAGGGGAATTTTTCCTTTATTATTTTCTCCCGAACACTTACCCACGATTTCTTGGCTTGCACTCCCTGACTATGTCCCATTCCTCTCGTTTCCAGCATCTTGTGTTCCCGACGCATTAAAATGTTAATTACCGGATGATATGTATTAGCTCCTGAAGCCATATAAATTGAGCCGTTGTTTTTGAGAAGTTTTCCAATCTCTGAGAAAGCTTCCTGTGGACTGCTTAAATGTTCAAGTACATCATAATTGGCAATCACATCGAATCTCGCGGCGATTCTATCCGAAATCTTTTCGTAAGTAGAAATATAAAACTCATCAATGGGAATATTAAGAGCGGTAGCGAGAGCTTGTGCTCCTTGTGTTGCTTCTTCAGAAATATCAAGATAGCATACTTTTTCTATCCCACAGAGTTTTGCCAGCAGGCATAATATTCCTGTTCCCCCGCCGTAATCCAGAAACGCGAATTTCGGGTTGCGAAACAGACGTGTACTTTGCGTTAGAATGTCCACATAGCGATGAATAATTGCTTCAAAATCATCCTGATATGATTTCAGGTAAGCCCTGAAATAATCCTTCACATCAAGTTCCTGAAGATTAAGATCAATAATCCTGCTTTTCAGTTCATCGGCTTTCTCACGAATAAACCGCTTATTCATGGCGACTCCGAATTGTACTCAAAGCAGACAAATACATATCCGCGGAAACTTTTATCGAATATTTTTCTCTAATCATCTGCTGACATGCCGGAGCCATTTTCAGCGAGATTTCTGGGTTAAGGGCAGTTCGCCTGATAATTTCGGGTAAATCATCTAATTGTGGGTTTACAAGATAGCCTGTTTCACCGGGTTTCACAAAAGATTCCAACCCCGGAACCCGTGTGGCGATAATCGGTAATCCACAACGGTAAGCCTGTAAACCAGCGTTAGACATTCCCTCAATCTCGGAAGTGAGTAAAAGGAAATGCGCATGACGCATCTGGCTCTGTACTTCAGCAGTGTCCACCCAGCCATGAAAGATTACTTCTTCATCAAGTCCGAGACTTGTAGCTTGTTCCCTCAACCTC
>JAIOTM010000055.1 GCA_021106755.1 Candidatus Cloacimonadota bacterium
CACTTCCGGAGTTTAAGAGTTATACTCTCAGTTCCGGGGACAGGGCAGTAAAACGCTGTACCGATGAAGCAGAAATTTCTATAACTAACTATTTGAAGCGGATAGTCGCCGATAACAGTGATGCGACACCAGTAGAAATCAATCTTCCATCACCCCTGAAAATCAAAATTCATAGCTGGATACGTGTTGATGTTTTCAAAACCGAACAGAAGGAAGAATATACTGCTAACGCATTATTACATAAGGAAAAATTCTCAGAAGATATCAGGCAATGGAACAACAGCGTCATTTCCAGTGCAAGGGAGAAAATTGCTGAAGCAGACCGATATTCCGGCAACGACATTATCGCGGAGCTTGTTTGCATGATAACCGCGGAGGACTTCCTTTTACAAGCTTTTCAAGCAGACGATAATTTTTTCTTATTGCTTAATGAAACGCGTGGTGAGATAGGCAGAATACTTGGCAGAATCCGTGTTCACGCTCCCGACGAACTGATATTCCCCGAAGAAGAAAAACCAATTCTCAACATAGCGATTGAAGGAAATTTTTACAAACGCGATCCTATACATTATCTTGGAATAACGTTCATGCTAACAAATAACAAATCTGTGTTGCGTCATTTTAACAAGGACAAACAAGTCAGCATAGAACTGGAAGCAAATCCGGGAACAACATCTGTCAGGTATCGTATTGAGTGGATGAAATTCCTGACATCACGAGATTTTCGCCCACTGAACAAGCAGTACTATCGGCGTTTTTTAAGGGAAAAAATTGAAGAATCAGAGAAAACTGTCAGGATAACAGTACTTGGAGTAAAAACGATTTACTTCGACGCGTCTGTGGATAGCGAGATAAAGCTTCTTTTCTCAAACAATCCGTATAAACCAACCTCAGATATTAACGCCGCCAGATATATGATAATTCAGAAAGAAGTGTGTGATAAGTCAGAAAAGAAGATATACGATGCATGGTACGCTCAATCGTCTTTTGAATTGATTCTGCAAACAACCAATGGAACGCTCAAACAACGTTGGAAAACAAAACGATTCAAAGGGGTTTCCTCCATCAGCTTAGAAAACGCTCATTTCAAAGCACGTCAAAAAGCTTTCAATCATTTGATTTCAATAATAAAAGAATCTGCTCATCCCGCGGGCTATAAATAGAGGGGAATCTGTTAGATACGATTACCTCACCCGCATAGGTGCCGGGAATTTATTTGCCAGTCTGCCCCGCGACGCTTTAACAATTCCTAAAGCAGTATTTTTATAGGCGGCAAAGTAAAGTCCATCCGCTACCTCTTTTCTGATGTCTTCTCCGGCAGTGAATCTGCGTGCTTCCTCGTGGGATAGAGGTAATAGTTTCTGAGTAGCAGCAAAAGATGATGCTCCCTGCATCCACGGCATTGGCTCGTTTTCGTGCCATACAGGTAAACCAATCTGCCTGACAACAGGTGCAATTGCCGCGGGAATGAAGTTACTGGAGCAAACACTATAGACTTTCCCACTTTTTAAGATGTTCAATTCTGACGGGAGGTTCAGCATTTCGCTGAAAGCAGGTGGTGGTTCCCGAAGAAAACGAAAACCTGTTGCCGAACCGGATAAGAAAAATCATCAGGTGCCTGCAACAGCGATACAAAACTGCCGGAGCCTTCGAACTGGTGGGGCATTATCCGGCGGGAGCATAAAGCCACATCCTGACGAGGCGAAATAGCCGCGCTAACCGAGATTTCTTCCGGAAAAGCAACTGGTAGCCAACCCATATCTAAAAGCCATGCAGTTTGCTCCTCGTTTTCTTCGGGAGCAAATGTACAGGTAGAATAAACCAGAAAACCTTCAGGTTTAATCAGTTTTGCGGCTTCCAGCAGGATTGAGCGTTGTCGGCGGGCGTTAAAGTGTATATTTTTCTCCGACCAGCGATTGAGTGAGTGCTTGCGTTTCTGAAAAAGTCCTTCCCCGGAACAGGGAGCATCCACGAGAATAATATCAAAGTAGTTAGGCAGAAGGGAAGCGAGATGAGCGGGAGAAGCACAAGTAATTGCAGGATTTGGTATCCTGTGACGAACGCTGTTCCAGATAAGTGGTTGCACTCTCGAAGAGATTACTTCGTTGGAAACAACTAACCCATCTGATGCCAGTTCGGCTGCATGGGTGGCTTTTCCGCCGGGCGCGGCAGTTAAATCCAGAATAGCTTTGCCGGAGAAAGATATAGCTTTCGCAGCCGCTGCCACAGGTAGCATTGCACTGGCTTCCTGAATGTAGTAGGCTCCGGTAGCATAATCCAGTGTGGTTGCGGGGCGAAACTCTTTTTGCCAATATCGACCAAATTCCGGGTACCAGAGAACAGGTTTTCCTTCGGGATAGCAAAGATGGGATGCTGACTAGTTGTAACGTACAGATTTCACTAATGGACGTTCTAAAGATTACATTAACGCGTCGGCTTCTGATTGCCCCAGCAAGTTAAGCATGCGTCTATAAAAAGTGGCGTGCTTCTGACTCATTTCTAAACGGGACGGACTACACGGAACCCAATGAAATTGTTTCGGGACTCTGGTTTGGCAGAGCCTCGATAATAGGTTTTCATGCGTTCTGCCGGGAAAGACCATGCTCCCCCGCGAACGACCTTGAGTTCCCCTTTGGACGGACCTGTGGGATTAAGCTCCGGTGATTTTGAGTAGTACTCGCTACTGAAAGTATCAAGACACCATTCAAGCACATTTCCCGACATCTCGTATAATCCGAGTTTATTGG
>JAIOTM010000338.1 GCA_021106755.1 Candidatus Cloacimonadota bacterium
GCCAGCAACTCCGCTATGGAGAGCTGGATTATTTTATCACTTTGTTTACCTTTCAACGGGATAGTGTTGGTGATAAACAGTTTTTTTATTGGTGAGTTATTGATGTTCTCAATAGCGTTGCCTGAGAGAACTCCGTGAACACAGGCGGCATAAATATCATCGGCACCATGTTCCTGCAATCCATGCGCAATCTTGCACAAGCTACCGCCAGTATCAATGATATCATCAAACAGGAAACAGGTGCGTCCCTTAACATCTCCGATTATATTAAGCACTTCTGCGTTGTCCTGGTTATCCACCCGGCGTTTATCGCCGATAGCAAGACCGCAACGCAATCGTTTGGCAAATGCTCTGGCACGGTTTGCCCCCCCCGAATCAGGAGAGACGACAACAGCTTTTGAAAGTTCAAAGTTTGCTTTGAAATGACGGGCGAAGATTGGAATCGAATAGAGATGGTCCACCGGGATATTGAAAAAACCCTGAATCTGGTCGGCATGCAAGTCAACAGTAATCACCCGATTAACGCCGGCAATTTCCAGTATATCCGCTACTAACTTAGCTGTAATGGGAACCCGCGGTTGGTCTTTTTTATCAGACCGGGCATATCCATAATAAGGAATAATACAATTGATACGGAGAGCGGATGCCCGTTTGAAAGCGTCCACCATAATAAGCAGTTCCATAAGGTTATCGTTAACCGGATAGCAGGTTGGCTGGATAAGAAAAATATCCGCGCCGCGAACGTTTTCATTGATTTTCACAAACGATTCATCGTTGGAAAATTTGAAAACATCGATGTCGCCTAACGGGACACCAGCGTAACTCGCCACTTCCTCTGCGAGAGCAGGATTGGCATTACCTGTAAAAATCTTCATTTTTGAAAACATTTAAACAACCTGATATGGCTTGATTGTGTGTCCAATATAGACCCACAACGGGTTAAAAATTTCTGCTACCTGCATGGCTTCTTCTTGAGAGCTACAACGTCCGAAAACAGTAGCTCCACTCCCGGAAAGCATCGCGGGAATGCCCATGGACTCAAAATGTACTATCAACTCATCTATCTCTGGATATTTTTGACGAATTGCCAGCTCCAGATCATTGAAGCTATCGCACGCGTCCCAATTAGAGAGATACATCTCCAAGGCGTTTTCCTTCCGCGCGGAAGGACTCGCAATCCGGTACGCTTCACCACTGCTTACAAAAATACCGGGATTAACCAGTACAATATGATTCACTGCCTGATAATCCAGCGGCGAGATAATTTCTCCACGTCCACTACCCAACGCACAACCACCACGCAGAAAGAAATTAATATCGCTACCAAATCTGGCAGCTATCTGGTGCATTTTCTGCTCCGAAAGCTTTAATGACCATAATTTCGATAATCCTCTGATAGTGGCAGCCGCGTTACTACTTCCACCACCAAGACCTCCCGCAATTGGAATGCGTTTAGTCAATTCCGCTTTAACACCATGCGGCACTTTGAATTCCGTCTGTAAAAAGATCGCTATTCGATGAATTAGATTGTCCTCATTTTCGAGGCTTTTTACGTTGGACAAAATCGTAATCTCACGATTTTTTGTCAAAGTAAAATTTATCGTGTCGTGCAGGTCAATCGCCTGAAAAACAGTCCTGAGTTCGTGAAAACCGTCAGTTCGTTTATGCAGTATCTGCAGGAAGCTGTTTATTTTGGCTGGCGAGTTCTCTTTTATCTTTTTTATCTGTTTCACCGTAATAGTAGTAATAGTAGTAGTAATAATAATAGTAGCCGTAGCCGCTATAGTATTTCTGTACTTCCATTCCATTAACAATCACACCAGTGATTGTAACATTCACATTTGCAAGAATCTCTTTTGTTCGTTTGATAATTTGACGGTCGGTGAATCCTACCCGGATAACCAAGCTCATCAAGTCCACTTTCGACGCGATTATTAAAGCGTCTGTTACGGCTATAATTGGGGGAGAGTCTATCAAAACGTAGTCATATTGACTTCTAAGGTCTTCAAACAGGGCATCCAGCTTGGATGAAGATATAATCTCGGATGGGTTAGGTGGTACATACCCGCTGGTAATGATGTCAAGATTCTTTATATCAGTATGTTTCACAATATCTTTGAGGAGGCATTCACCTTCGTTAAGGTAATCGCTGGTTCCGTTCTCTTTCTCCCTGTTGAACAGATTATGAATCATTGGACGTCTCAAGTCGAGATCAACAATCACTACACGGGCGTTCATTTGTGCTAACGCGATTGCCAGGTTAGCGTTGGTAGTGGATTTACCTTCTTTTGGACCGGAACTGGTGACAAGCATCGTAAGACAGCCACCTATGTTCTTTTTCGAGATAACGTTTGTTCTTAATGTACGGTAAGCTTCCGCTACGGGTGATTTGGGCGCGTAGTGAGTGATAAGCCGGGCAATGATGTTGTATTGAGAAGCCTGCAACTGTCGCTTCTCCTCACCCTCCGCCTTTTCAATCATCTTGTGCAGTTCTTCGATATCGTAGTCGGAAACATGGATAAATGGTATTGTACCAATAATTGGCAGTTTTACATAAGATTGCATATCATCTAATGTTCGTAGTTTAGTATCCATAGAGTGAATCAGCAAAGCAGTACCGATTCCCAAGGCAAGTCCGAGGATAATACCGATCAGCATATTCATAGTCTTGTTGGGTTTAATCGGGTGCTTGTTAACGACAGCTTTTTCCACCATACGAATATTACCAATTTTAGCTTGCTCGGCAATCTTGGCTTCTTCGTATTTTTCAACCTGCATGGAGTGGATTTTCAAATTCATCTGGTAATCACGTTCAAGACGAGCCAATTCCAGTTCTGTATCAGGAAGCAGGTTCATCTGCTGGTCGTATTCTTGAACAGCAATTCGCAGACTTACTACCCTCGCCTCGGAGACATTTAGGTCAACTCTCGCTGTGGCAATATTCTGAATTAATTCAGAGCGATATTCTAATGGGTCTGAATAGCCTACTTTAACTGATACTGTCCGCTTAATTTCTTCATTCAGTTTCTGTTTCGCGCTGGCAATCTCTTTACGCAAATCAATCAATTCCGGATGATCTTCGGAATATTCATTCTTTGTCAATAGTTTCGCGTAACGGGATTGAAGCTGTATCACTTCGTCTCTCATGGTTTCCATCATTGGAGAAGAGAGGAGTGAATTGACATCCAGCACAAGGGAATCAGTTACTCCGAGTTCAGTCTTCAGGAAGCTAAGCCGTTCTATCGCGACCTGTCTTTCGATTTGAGCGTTTTTTAACTCTGCTTCCAGATCGGCTGCGTTCTCAATGAGTTGAGTTGTTTCTTCCGACAACATAGAGATACCATGTTGTAACTTGTAGCGACGCAGGTCTTCTTCGGAGTTGCGTAAACGACGTGCCATTGCTTCCAGCGTGTTTTCGAGGAATGCCCGAACTGTTGTCAGCTCTTTTCTCGCTGACGATGTATTTGTCTGAATAATTGCTTCAGACATGGCGTTGGCTATTGCCATTGCTTCAACACTACTGGTAGATTGACATCCGATTGCGAGGATGTCAGTATCACGCTTGGATTCTACTGTGACACTTCCTTTAATTTTCCCTATCTGATTAGAAGATAATGTAATTGGAAAGGTCTCGTAATCCGGGTGTTTTTTCAGGTTTATAAGAGCAAGTTCAAGTACAGGATTACTCATAATGATTTCTATCTGGTTATTAATCTCGTTGTCCTGTACACTGGAGATTGGCATAAAGAAGTTACTTTTTTTATCTTCCAGTAACACTCTGGCTCGTGAAGCATAGGTTTTAGGCTGTCTGATTGAATAGATTAGTGTACCCAATACAATAACCATAAAAATAGTAATAACTATCCATCTGAACTGGAGAATAATCCGTAAATACTCATCGAGTTTTATATCGTTGGATTCGGGAAATTCATGTCTGCTATCGTTCATATATCCTCTTTAATATTTATAGCGCGTTTACGGTAGCAACAACACTCAGCACAATAGCTACCTTTGAAAGGAAGTCAACAACCCGGTAGAAAGCGTAATATATGGAGCCTGACATAATAACAGTATCACCTGGCTGCATAACGGGGATAAGCGTTTCATCACCGGATTCTATATACTTCTTAAGGTTTACAAAAATTATCTTCTCCCCGTCGGTCGTGGGGCGTATTATTCTTATTTTCGACAACTTAGCATCTTCGGTTGGTCCCCCTGCGAGAGAAATCAGGGCTAACAAATCGGTGTTATCTGGAACAATATAAAGACCTGTTTTCTTTACCTGTCCCCAGATATAAGTGTAAATCTTGAGTTGTTCAGTATTGTTTAACGAACCGGAATAGAAGTACGAGGACGAGTTATTCATCGCCTGATACTGGTTCGATTGTGTCTGGGCTACTAAGAACGCGGATGCTATTAACAAAACAGCAATCATCCAATATTTCACATCAACCTCATTTTATCTTTGATTTTATCCAAAAAGTTCAGCGTCAAGCCTATCGTCAAGGAAATTATTGAACAAAGAGCGGTCGCTCTTCGGATTCGGAACCAGAGTTGATATTCACTTCTTCTCCGAAAGCGTCAACTCGCCAGTAGTAGTCGCCTGATTCTAAAGTATCACCATCATATAGTACTTCTAGTATATCGGATTCAGGGTCAGTATCAACCTCATTAAAGAACCATTTCAGATTGAAAAACGAATCGAAAAGTAAAACACGGTAGCGGGAAATACCACCGCCTGGTAATATATTCCAGGAGAATGTCAACGGTTCTCCGGCAAGTACAGTCACTCCAGGATTGGGAGATATGGGAATTGGCTTTTCCAGAAGTTTATAGCTTACAGAATCAGAAAAAGAACTTCTACCTGCCCTATTTACAATTTCGATATAATAAATCCACTCGTTGTTTATAGGAGAAAATCCTTGCTGGGCAAGAGTTTTATCTTCGTAATGCTCGAAAATTCCGGTTCTCAGGGAATCGACAAGAACGACTGGCGCGCTATTGTTTGCCGTTTTGCGGAGTCGATAAACACGCATGAATTCCAGGTCTTCTTCATTAACAAATGGAACCCACTGGATTTTTATCCAGTCATCTCCGGGCACAGCATCAATACCGTTTGTAAGGTCATTCAAAATAACCGTTTCAGTTGTCAAACCATCGGGAGTATTAAATTCAAAGGTTACTGTTTCGAAGTCCCCTGTGTTACCGAGATGATTGATTAGTTGCTGTGTCCACGGAGAAGAATCTTCAGTGTTGGTGGTCTTCTCTTCACATCCGAAAAGGGCTAAGAACAAAACAAGTAGAATAGCAAAAGCAAAGTCCATCCATACCTCAAGAACGGAAACGAAGTCCCACCCGGTTAGTAAAACCGA
>JAIOTM010000264.1 GCA_021106755.1 Candidatus Cloacimonadota bacterium
AATAATAACAGAATAGATAACAGCAACACAAATATTTCCCTGCCACCTGAAAAAGTATGTTCCATTAGATATATCCCAGGCAGATGTTGTATCTACACCTGCTGGGAAATATTGCATGAAGTCAGCAGTATTGTACGTCTGCTGTAGTTGCATAGCAACATTGTACACATAAAATATGGAATCGGATAATGTTACAACTTCTTCAATCCCATCGTTATCGAAATCAAAATAATCAACTCTCTCATAATCAGATGGTATGGATGAAACTAATTCGTATTCGAATTGAGCAGATAGTGAAAAACAGATTGTGAGTATAAAAACGATTATCACAGTACGCATAATATCTCCCTGAATGATTGTATGCACAATATGTTCCAATTCCATTTATTTCATACCTGTAGTAATTGCAGATTATTGTCTTTCAGGAGTAAGTTTATAAAACCCCCACCTGACCTGAGCGATTCCAAATAGTATTTCCTTTATCATCCACGTTTTTGTGGTAGCATTATACAATTATGCAAAGCTTTTCTAAATATTATCGAAATTATTCAACGAAATCTTGACAGCAATGTTTATTAAATCAATTCGTTATACTTGCGAGGTATCGAATGCGAAAAATTATTGTAACTGTTTTAATCGGATTGTTGTTTCTATTTATTGTAAGCGGTTGCGGGTCTGGCCCGAAAGCCCCCGGCAGGGATAAAGACCGTTATTTCAGGATATTGGATATGAATGGCGGCTTCAGCTTTTTTGGACGCTTTCCCGTTGTGAAAAAAACCGCGAAGGATATCAACTGCTACTGGTTTGATTTCGACTCAGATGGTCGCCCGTCCCGGATTGAGTTTCGACGGCAGGGAATTCTGGCAATTGACGATGTTTTTCACTTTGCATTTATGAAAATTGCCTATACGGATAGCTCAGAAATCCGAACTAATTACAATGTTGAAAAACAGGTAACGGGATATATTCAGGAATATATTTACAACGAAGCGGGGCATCGGGTTCGCCTGAAAAATCTGAACCAGTCCGGCACACTTGTTCTCGACAGCAAGCGTGTTGCTCAGTACGAATTTATTACTGATGCCGGGGGGCGGCGCACCGAAGCCTATCGCTTAAACCTGAAAGGCAGGCGTATTGCCGACCGGATGGGTGTTTACCTGCGTAAAACCGAATACAACACCAAAGGGCAGATTGATAGAATTATGAATTATTCAAGTGTTAACAACCTAATGAGAGATGCAAGCGGTTTATCCTATATCCACTGGATTTACGATGAAGCTGGAAACCGGATTCAGGAGATTGGCTACAACATGGCGGGTGAAATTGCCGAAGATACACGGGGCATAGCAATTCGCAAATATGTTTACGATGCCTGGGGAAGCAAAATCAAGGTCTCGTTTTTCAATAAAGTCGGTTTACCTGTAGGCGATCATCAAAGAATTGCTGTTTATCATTGGGATTACAATCGGCGGGGGGAAGCCAACCGCTTGCGTGGCTATGATATAGAAGGTAAAGTGATATACAACAAAGCTCTCGGTGCCGACAAAGAGAAATAGTGATGGCTGCCACGAATTACCTTAAACGTTTTATTGGACTGGGAATCATTGGGTTACTCTGCACGTTAAGTTTTGCTGAGTTGTTAATCCCAATGGACGAAACCCAGGCAAACCACTTAAAAGCGTATGGCGTAGCTTTTGAAGCCTTGAAAAGAGACCATACGGTTCAATGGTTGCTCAACTATCGGGGTGGCTCATGGCTGTTGCCTTCTGTTACAGAACTTCAGTCGTTGTGCAGTATTCGCGGTGTAACCTATAATATTGTCGATGGTGCGGCATTAGGCTCTATTATGGCGACAATTGCTCAAGAGAATATGGAAACGGTTGTGCTGGAGAAAGAACCTCGAATCGCGATTTACGCACCTCCCAACTCACAACCCTGGGACGATGCAGTTACTCTGGCACTTACCTACGCTGAAATTGATTACGATACTATCTGGGACAGGGAAGTGTTAACCGGAAAGATAGATGATTACGACTGGCTGCACCTTCATCACGAAGATTTTACAGGACAATATGGCAAATTTTACCGAAGTTTCAAAAATGCTCCCTGGTATCGCGAAGAAGTTCGCGTTAACGAGGCAATGGCGGCAGAGCTTGGGTTTAATAAAGTATGGCAGTTGAAACACGCTGTCGCTGAAAAGATTCGCGCGTTTGTTCAAAACGGTGGTTTTCTGTTCGCAATGTGTGCCGCATGCGATACTATAGATATCGCCTTTGCCGCCGCTGGTGTGGATATTTGTGATCATCCTTTTGACGGAGATGGTTTCGATTCGGATTTTAGAAGCAAACTGCAATATGAGCGGTGTTTTGCCTTTGAGAATTTTAATCTGATTGCAGACCCCAATACTTATGAATTTTCCGGAATAGACGCCAGCGATTATGTAAAACTACGAGGAGCAGAGGAATCTTTCTTTCTGCTCTTCGATTTTTCCGCTAAGTACGACCCGGTGCCAACTATGCTTACTCAGTGCCACACTAACTATGTGGATGGTTTTCTGGGGCAGACAACAGCTTTCCATAAGCGTTTTGTGAAAAACAGCGTCATTATTCTTGGGGAAAGCCCTAATGTGGACGAAGTGAAATACCTGCATGGAAATTTCGGTAAGGGAACTTTCACTTTTTATGGAGGACACGATCCCGAAGACTTCAAGCACCTTGTAGGAGATCCTCCAACTGTGCTTGATCTTCACAAGAACTCACCGGGATACAGGCTTATTCTCAACAATGTACTTTTCCCCGCTGCCGAGAAGAAAAAACTGAAAACATGAAAACTACAATATTTGCTCTACTGCTTCTGTCGGTTCTGGGATTGCTTCCCTCTCTTACGCCGGATGATTTATTAGGCAAATGGGAAAGCGTGTTCGGGGGAGATACTCTCTATGTGGATTTCAAATCAGACTCCATGTTAGTGTTTGATGATGAACAGCTTACTTACTCTCTTCAAAATAACGCGATTCACATCAACGAAATATTTGGCTCAACAACCTATCCTCTCTCCATTGAAGGAGAGATGCTCTATATAGATTTTGTGAATGAAGGCTACAAGTTGCAATTTCGTCACATAACCCCGAAAGTAGGGAGAAGCTATCAGCCAACTTTAGAATGGCGACCAGCCAGCATCAAACCATTCCCCAGAATGGGAGTTAATACGTGGAGTAATCCGGGGAAGAAGAAGCTGGAATTGCAAAAGGGTTTACGAGTCAAAGAAACTGTCTTTCTGAAGCGTGTACACGATCACAACTACGCGTTCTGGATATTGAAACCTGAGATGTGGATTTTCGAAGGTGGAAGCTACACTAATAATCTGGCTGGTAATCACCGCGAACCGCGAATTCATATCCAGATAAAAAATAACGAAGATGCCCGAATCGCTATACACATGTATCCCGGTATCAACTATTTCATCCCCGCTGGTATGCTTCCCGTAGGTAGCGAATTTCAGGGGGGGTATCTTATGTATCGACTCTCGCCTCTGGAGTATCTGTCGGAGATAATTCTGCGTAATGAGCGACCCAACGCGAAAAATGTTCATCTTGTCAGGGAGATTCAGCTTGATGAGTTAGCACAATCTTTAGAAGAGTCCACCGACAGTTATGAGATTTCCTATCAAGCCGCTGTGGGAATGTTTGAATATGAAGAACACGGAATACGCTATCTGGAAAGCGGTTATGTAATGATTCTATCCGCTCAGGATTACTGGACTAACCTGTTTACGGTTACAATGCGTGCCCCGGCAGACAGTTTCACTAACTGGGAGCCTGTGTTGGACGCTGTACTGAAATCACTTAAACCAAATCCGCTCTGGATAAAATCGGTAATGGACGACTGGCGGGTAAATTACGGTAGCCAACAGGAAGGCGGGGAGTCGGGCAACATTAGCTGGTTCGATTTCGATAGCAAGTGGACAGGCAACGAAAATGTGACACCGGAATGGGATATTTTTCTAAGTAACAGCGTTGATTACATCAATCCATTTACGAAAGAGATAGAAAAAGTTCCCGCCTGGTGGTCTTTCAGGTGGCAACATAGCAACGGCGATGTAGTTCTTACAGGCGATAATTCTGTCATTTTCGTAGAAGATTTGAAAGCACGCGGATACAAACGCTCAGTTAAACGCATAATAATCGAAGAAGCAGGGGGGAAATAGCAATCGCAATTAACCACTCACACTCTCTTTTTCTTTATCCTGTATTTGCACAGTCTCCCATCGAGAGCACCACTGACAAGAGGTTTTTTCCAATCCGGGCTTAGTTTGATTTCCTCAATTTTCTCTTTCTTTCCAAAGTAAACATAAGCTGTAGATCCGGGGCAGTGTTTTTTTAGAAATTCTCCAAAGTCGTACATATTGGAGTCTGCTAACCTCAAACCATAAGGAGGATTTGTAACAATCACGGTATTTTCAAGTTTCCTGATTTTCCGGTAGTCACTCTGCTTCACGGTAATGCCTTTGAAGTTATCGAAACTCGCAAAATTTTGTCTGGCACTATTGCAGACTTCGCTGGAAATATCGCAACCAGATATAAGCCCTTCAGGCAGGTTCCTTATATCGGACTCAGCTTTAAC
>JAIOTM010000298.1 GCA_021106755.1 Candidatus Cloacimonadota bacterium
AGATGTCCCGGCATTATCATATCCGTGAGGGGGGCAAGAGCTTTGAAAGGTTTCAGTTCCGTCTGTTGCCAGGTGTGGGAAATATCGGCGGGACCTTCGTGGCTATCCCGCGAACAGCTACCATGTCCGGGAAAATGTTTAATGCAGGTCATAACACCAGCTTCTTTGTGTGCCTGAATAAAGGCGGTTGCGTAGGTTATCACGGTGTCGGGATTGTGTCCAAAACTACGTTCAAGTTTGGCTGTTACCGGGCAGTCAGAGCTAACTTTCAAATCCGCTACAGGTGCCAGATTGAGGTTTATTCCATGCTTCAGTAGCTCGGTTGCCATCTTGCTATAGAGTTCTCTGGCTTGTTGGGGTGTCATTGTTTTGCCGATTGATTCAGCGGTTGGAAAGTCATTAAAACCTTTCGCGGCTGTCAGCCGAGTTACTTTTCCACCTTCCTGGTCCACCGCTATTATGCAATTAAATCCGGCGGCAGAGCGTAGTTCCTTTGTCAATTGCCGAAGTTGAGACGGTGATTCAATGTTTCTGCTGAAAAGTATTACTCCGCCAATCATCCTTTTTTGCAAATACTCTTTTATTCGCGGAAGGTCTTTGTTGGCAAAACCAATTATTAAGCGGTGACCGTATGATAGTTGCATTAGCAGGATTACAAAACGTCTATCTGTCTTTTAAGGCGTATTACTGTGTCGAGTATATCGCTGAGGGGTATGTAATCTTCGTGGTCTTTTACTAAGTTGATTATCAGAGCTTTACCAGTTCTCAGGGCAGCCTCTTCTAAGTAGATTATCAGCGAGACGCCTTTATCTATTGCTTTTTTACGCAGGTCGCTGAGAGTATTGGAGTTTAATTCAAGTATAGTTGGTAGTTCATTGTCATGCAGTTCCTGAGCAATTTGCAACATTGTCAGGTCTAAATCGCGCGATTCACTACAAAGCATTGTGCTGTGTTGATGGTGTTCCGCGCGAAAGAATCCATTCTTACGCAGAAGCCCAATCAAATGCTCCTGATCGAAAGTAATCGCAACTGCCGGAATGTAGGTGTTGTCGCAGTACTTGGCAATCCGGTCGAATCGCCCTCCTGAGCCGAGAACGATTTTCTTACCCTTTTCCTTAGTACAGATGTTAAATACAGGACCGTTCTGATAATAAAGTGCACGATGGAGGCGGGGATTAATCTCGAATCTGGTCATCAGGTTTGTAAGTACTTTCTTAATATAGTCCAGTTCCGCATGACAGTTGTTGCAGATGTAGTCCGGGCTGGCTGGTGCGTCTATTGGCAGTTCTTTGCAAGGCTCATACCAGCAAAACGCTTCGGGATTGTGGCTGAAATATTTATCTAATGCTTCAATGTAATTCTGCCGACAGATGTCACAGCCAAAACTGGAGATTTCGGCATAGCAATTTTTAAATCCGAGTCTATCGCAAAGGCGGATGCCAATCCGAATTAGCTGAATCACTGTGATAACGGATTCATGACCGATAATATTAAAATTGCAGTGAAATCTTCTGATATTCTGTTTAACATTATGGTATCGACGGAATACAGGTCCGATGTGAAAAATACGTTGTGGCTCTTTGCGGCAATCTTCCGTCATATCAGAAAGCAGTAAGGGCATTGTATTTTCGGGACTGAGTGCGATATTACAGTCACCACAGATTTGTAGCAGAACATTGTCTAATGAATGTTTGCTGAAAAATCTGGAAGCCTGAGAGTAAATTCTCTCTAATTCAGATTTACTTTGCAACATAGCCGGACGCACTTCCTGAAAATGGTAGAGATACGCCACCTGCCTTATGACGTTTTCCAGTTGCTGCCATTGATGGATTTCTTCTGTCAGGATATGCCTGTCAATCTGGATTTTATCCGACATTGCTTCCCCTGCTCCAGTATTACGATTCTTTGATAATATAGAGAACAAAAGTCGTGTTGTCAACTATTAGGAGTGGATATTCTTTATAACTATTCGTCCGATTGTGAATCAAAGACAGGTAACAGCTTCATTTTAACGTAGTTAATCCGGTTCCCCTTGATATTGATTACAGTAAAAACGGCACGCTTTTTATATACGAGTTGTTCTAATCTTTTAGGTACTCGATTCAAAGTTCCATAAATAAACGAAGCGAGATTGTCGAAAACTTCTTCATCAATATCAAGATCGAATTCGTGGTTAATATCAGGTATGCTCAACATGGCGTTGATAAGGTATTCGTTGTTATCCAGACACTTAAAACGTAGCTTTTCATCATCGTGTTCATCTATTATTTCACCAAACACCTCTTCCAGAATATCTTCTAACGAGACCAACCCCGATGTTCCTCCGTATTCGTCAACTACTACGGCGATATGTATTTTACGGGAGAGAAACATATTAAGAAGGTTGTGGACATTGATGTTTTCAGGAACAAAGATTGGCAAACGCAAAAGCGTATCAATTTTCTTTTCCTTATTCAGCAGAATATCTTTCGCATAAACGAATCCGGTGATTTCATCAATCGAATTTTCATAGATAGGTATTCGCGAATGTCCGGAGTTTGTAATAGTCTGAATCAGGTCTTCCATTGAGGATTTTACTTCTACTCCAATGATGTCAACCCGTGGAATCATAATCTCTTTTGCTTCTGTGGAAGGTAGCCTGCAAATTCGGCGAAGCATCTTTTTCTCGTCTTCTTCTAACGGATGGTCTGCTGCCTTTGAGTTAATCAGGTTACGAAAATCTTCAGAGGTAATAACATCTGAGTTGTCGGTTTCGGATTTATGGGCAAAGATATTACTCAGCAATTCCAACAGGTATATGATAGGGAACAGAATAATAGTGAGAATTTCCAGCACCAGACCGGAAGCCAGAGCGATTTTCTCAGCACGGGCATAAGCGAGTAGCTTTGGTGTAATTTCACCTAATATTAAGAGAAGCAGAGTCATCACGATAACTTCAATAGAAAGTGCTACTCCGGTTTCTATGTGCAGAATGTTTTCGTTGAGTCTGATTGTAAGTACAGCGGCAACAGAAGAAGCCGCGATATTTACAAGCGTGTTACCAAGGAGGATAGTTATCAACAATCGCCGTGTTTTGTTTAATAGACGAATAACCCGCCGTCCGTGTTTGCTGTTGTTTTTCTCAATTTTTTTCAGTTGTAGTTTTGATAAAGAGAAGAACGCTGTTTCCGAACCCGAAAAGAAAGCGGAAAGCATCAGGAAAAGGGCAATTAACAGCAATTCATTTAAGTATTCCACTGATTAGAACTCCTTCATCTATTTTTTATCAAATTCCAGTACCGTGTTTGTTTATTGGTCATTACTACAGAGTCAGCTTCGGAGATATGGTCGTATCCAAGCAGATGCAGAAGTCCATGTAAGAACAGATAGCATAATTCATCATCCACCGTTTTTGTAAACTTTTGTAAGCGAGCGTGGTCAATGCTGATAACAATATCTCCCAACACTGATACGCTTTTGTCTCCGGTAAACGAAAGCACATCCGTAGGAGCATCGACTCCCCGATATTTTCTGTTAATCTCACGGATATTGTCGTTTGTTGTGATAAGTAACGACAAATACAATGCCTTGTCTATCTTTTCTTCGCGTAGCACCAGTTCTGTGAGCGAATTCAAACGCTTTTCAGGTAAATCAGTGCTGGTTTCGTTGCTAAAGTGTATCTGTTTGAACAGAGTCCTCCGGGTATTCGATTCGTTTGTTATAGACCCCTTTGAGAATAGGCAACATATACGCTTTAATCGTTTCCAATTCCCGTAGCGTGATAGGTGCCTCTAAAAGCTGTTTTTCCACAATTAGATTATTGATTGTTTTGTCTAACACCCGCTGTAGCGAATCCACGCTGAAATCCCGTAGGGATTTGGCAGTCGATTCAACAATGTCGGCAATCATCACCAGAGCGGCTTCTTTAGTTTGGGGGCGCGGACCAAAGTACTTAAACTTCTCATGGTCTATTTGCTCCCCTGATTTCAGGGCTTTATCGTAGAAATACTTGATAAAACTGGTGCCATGATGTTGTTTGATGATATCAACAACAGCTGGTGGTATGTGGTTTCGTTTGGCAGTAGTAATTCCGCGTTGCACATGCTCCCGAATCATCAAGGCACTTTCTTCAGGTTCGCGTTGATCGTGTCGATATGCTGCTTCTTCATCGTTTTCGATAAACTCGGCGGGAGTGTCAATTTTACCTATATCGTGATAGTAACTGCCCACCCGTGCCAGCAAGGAGTTGGCACCAATCGCGTCTGCGGCACTTTCCGCCAGATTTCCGACAATCAACGAGTGAGAATAGGTGCCGGGTGCTTTTTCAGCGAGTTTCTTTAGTAGAGGATGATTGGTGTCGATGAGGTCCAGCAACACTTGTCTCGTTGCTTTCCGTACCCTTCTCTCTAAGGTCGGGCTGAATGCCTGAGCGGCAACAACAGATATAAATCCCATTATGAGACCATAAATAAGGTTACGAAAATAAAGATGTATTGTGCACCCGTTTATACATGCTTCGGCACTGAGAATCACTATAAAGAAAAGGGCATAGTAAAATATCAGTGGATAAAACAGGGGTTTATCCCGATGTTTTTCCGACATTAACAGGGCAGCGATAATTGCCAGAGTTGGCGCGCTTGCGTGGAGTAATTGCCAACCAGTAAATGGAGCCGAAATGAGATATTGAATTACCGTGTAGATAATAGCTATTTGTGGAGAAAAAATAGAGGCA
>JAIOTM010000441.1 GCA_021106755.1 Candidatus Cloacimonadota bacterium
GCCTGTTTGGGGGAGAGCTTCCCGACAACACCGGAGCCTGGTATCCCGCTACTCTTCTAAGCGATGTCCGCAAGGGTATGCCTGCTTATGACGAAGAATTATTCGGACCTGTCGCGGTAATAATCTCCGCCGAAAACGAGCGGGAAGCTATTGAGATAGCCAATGATAGCGAGTTTGGGCTTGGTACTGCTGTGTTCACGGGAGATGTGCCCTATGGAGAACATATAGCGCGGGATGAACTGCAAGCTGGTGCCTGTTTTGTTAATTGCTTTGTACGCTCCGACCCCCGACTTCCCTTCGGTGGTATCAAAGCAAGTGGATATGGCAGAGAGCTTGGTTTGTGGGGTGTACGCGAATTTGTAAACATTAAAACTGTATATATTAACCCCCAATGTGGGAGACAGTAGGAAGATAATGCAAAGTCTGGAACGCTATTTCGAGAAATTCCGCCGCAATGTTATCGGTTACGGTACAAAATTTACTACTCCCTATGGCGAAGTCCCCTTAGTCTATGCTGACTGGACGGCGAGCGGCAGATTGTACTTGCCAATTGAGGACAAACTTTCCCACGAAATAGGACCCTTTATCGGCAATACTCACACCGAGACCACGACTACCGGAACAGCTATGACTCTGGCTTACAAACACGCTAAAGAATTTATAAAACGTCACGTAAACGCAGGAGAAGAGGATATAATACTTCTTGCTGGCTCAGGCATGACAGGGGCGATTGTCAAGCTTCAACGGATTATGGGACTCAAGTTTCCAGAGCAGTTTGAAAACCAATTAGAAATCGCTGAAGAAGATAATCCCATAGTTTTTATTTCTCACATGGAGCACCATTCTAACCATATTTCATGGTTGGAAACCATCTGCGATGTTGAAATTGTCCGCACCACAGATAATGGACTTGTCGATATGGCAAACCTGATATCTTTATTTGAGCAATACAAAAACCGGAAGCTGAAAATCGTTTCGTTAACAGCCTGTTCAAACGTTACCGGAATCCAACCGGAAATCGGGATGCTGGCAAAAATCGCGCATAGTCAGGGTGGATTATGTTTTATTGATTATGCTTGCTCCGCGCCTTACGTAAAAATTGATATGCACCCCGAAGACGAAGAGGAAAAGCTGGATGCTATTTTCTTCTCTCCTCACAAGTTTCTCGGCGGTCCCGGTTCTACTGGTGTCCTGATATTTGATTCAAAGCTTTATCACAACAAAGTACCGGATCGTCCCGGCGGTGGCACGGTTTCGTGGACAAGCCCCTGGAACGAAATTGGTTATTTGAATGATATTGAACAACGTGAAGATGGAGGAACTCCTCCATTTATGCAAACAATCAAAGCGGCACTTTGTATCCAGCTCAAAGAAGAGATGGGAATTGACAATATTCTGAAACGGGAAGAAGAAATTGTAAGCAGAATTTTCGCGCGACTTCCCCATATCGACAGAATCCATATCCTGCAAGATAACATTACCGATCGCATGGGAGTTATTTCCTTCCATATTGAGGATATACACTACAACCTCGCGGTTAAATTGCTCAACGACAGATACGGCATCCAGATGCGTGGTGGTTGTGCCTGTGCGGGAACTTACGGTCATTTTCTCTTTTACATCCGCAAAAATAGTTCAAAAAACATCAAAGCTAAGATAGACAAAGGCGATTTGTCTTCCAAACCCGGCTGGATTCGCTTTTCTATTAATCCAGTAATGACCAATTCTGAGATAGATTACATCCTCGACGCTCTTCAGGAATTAGTAAAGAATATTGATGAGTGGGAAAAAGATTATGAATACGATGCGCATACTAACGAGTTTTTCCATAAATCGGGTAAGCGTCCCGGACCAGCTTTGGTCAGGGAATGGTTTAGTCAGCTAACTCCTGAAGATTAATTGCTTTGACTATATAGAAGCTATTCAAAAAATAATCTCAGACCAACAGGTCGATGATCGGAAACCTTTTCTTCGTACTGCACCCATTTGTTGGGCAGATAATTCTCCGCTTTTATGGTTAAGCAAGCCGAAGCCGGGTGGTTGAAACTCTCAAATAACTCATTACTGATAAGGATATGATCCAGATGACTTGGCCAACCCGGATATGAGTAGGTGTTAACATCGGGATTTTCCACTAAGTGCATGTCAGCAAAGTAATATTCAGCCGGACGGTCAAGAAACGCTCTGAACACATTAGTTTCGGTAGGTTCTTCAATACAGTCGTTCATATCCCCAACCACAATCACCAAAGCATCCGGCAAATTCTGGCTGATGTACTCGTGCAATAACTGGCAGGCATCTAAGCGGCGAGTCTCTTCATCCCATTCGTTACCCATATCTATGTAATTATCACCAAATGCTTTAAGGTGATTGTTAATGATATAGATAAGCCTTCCCTGCCAACGTACTTCCCAGACAAATGGACGCCGGGGAAAAGGGCGGCTCTCATCCGTGTATATCATGTAAGTATCAATACGCTCAATCGTTAAAGCATTATAAACAAACGCCAGACTGTTATGGCTGGCTACAATTCCATCATAGCTATCTAACATATTTACTAAGTTATAAAAATCGGCGGAATTATCTATTTCCTGTAAGGCTACGATATCCGGCTGTAATGTTTCGATAAGGTTAGCTACATGAACAATGGTAGAGTCCCCTTGCTTAGGAAAATGCTCTATATTCCATGTAATCACATCAAGAGTGGAGTCGGTGCCGAATGGACCAGTTTCGATGTAGAGAGAGTCGGTGCCATTATCGTCGTTTCCATTGTCATCATCGCTACCACCAGTAATATCGGTATTCTCACCACAGGCAAAAACCAATACTATCAGCAGAAGTGCCAGATATTTCATGTTAAACTCCAGATTCTTCGCTACTTCTCAGTAGTCATGAAGTGCAGTTTATTATATGCTACCTATTCGTCAACAAA
>JAIOTM010000356.1 GCA_021106755.1 Candidatus Cloacimonadota bacterium
CGGGATGACTGGCTCGTTGCCTGTAACGGGCTTCGCACCGCAATAGATGACCACCCGGCAGACGGCACAAGAACGCATCACTGGATTGCTTCCGATCCAACCGTTCTGCATGTGGCATCTGTCACAGCTTCGGATTATATTGAGTTTACCGATAGCTATGCTGGCATCCCTGTACATAATTTTGCTCCCCCGAATTTGTATAATGATGCCCTAATCGATTTGGGAGATGTCCCCTTTATGATGCAGGTGTTTTCTAACCATTATGGAATGTACCCATTCGAGAAATACGGCAACACAATAGTTCCTATGCAAACCTTTGGCGCAATGGAGCATCAAACCATAACAACTCTCGGTGCTACCTTAATTGACGGACAGCACGGTGGGGCGGTGATAATCGCGCATGAGCTTGCTCACCAATGGTTTGGTAACTGCGTTACACCGTTAACATGGAAAGATGTATGGCTCTCGGAAGGGTTCGCGACTTATTCCGAACAACTCTATGTGGATGAATGGCAGGGAGCGGATGCCGCCGCCGCTTACAGATATAGCAATATTATTGAGTATTATAAATCATGGAGTAACAATGCGGGACCACAAACCATTTACGACCCTGTTTACAACATGTATTTCGCGCCCCCTCAGTACGAAAAAGCCGCGTCTGTTCTGCTGGCACTTCGGTGTAGATTTGGAGAACAGATTTTCGACCAGATATTACAGACTTATTTAACTACATATTATAATGGTTGGTCTGTAACAGAAGAATTTAAGGCAGTTTGCGAGCAGGTTAGTGGTTGTGATTTAACACAATTCTTCCAGCAGTGGATATACGGAAGTGGACTTCCCTCTGTAGAGTGTGCTTTGTTTTTTGATGGCTCAAATATGCGCTCTTATGTCAAAACCGGTTCAAACACAGCTACAGATTTTTATCTGCATATTCCGGTACACCTCTACACTACGGCAGGCGAAGACTCGGTACTTATTGAAGGTGGAGCAACTATAACTCAAACCGACCATTCTACGCAATTCACTGACGTAAATTCCGCGGTAATAGACCCTAATCATTGGATTCTTACTCGCAACGAAACACTGCACACTCTTCAAATAAATCAAACTTACGCGGCAGATTCTCAGGTTGTTCTTTTCTGGGACAGTTTCTGGGATGAAGTACCAGTTGAGAGTTACTCTGTTTACCGTGCCTTAGCACAGGAAGGTCCCTATCAGTATATCGGCTCTACCAACCTTACCAGTTTTGCCGATGATACCGTTACCAACAACCAAACATATTACTACAGAATTACTGCGGTTATTGGTAGTTTTGAATCGCTACCATCAGATGTATTCTCTGCTACACCTTCTGTGTTTCCGCTTGATCAGGGAATCCTTGTAGTGGACGAAACAGCAGACGGAAACGGAATGCAGGGACTTCCCAATGACATTCAGGTAGATGATTTCTACGAAGCAGTTATTCCCGCGTCAAATACTACCTGGGATTTCATCGCTGACGGGGCACCAACACTTACCGACTTAGCTCAATACTCGACGGTTATCTGGCATGATGATGACATCAGTTTCAAAAACATCAATGTAATGCAATCCATTATGACCGAGTACTTAATAGGTGGAGGCAATCTCATTATCAGTGGCTGGAAAACTGCTAACTATTTAGACAGTACTTTCCGTGATTTTCTACTGGGTGGTCAGGAAGTTCAAATCAGCACAGTTGCGGATTTTGACTATGGTGAGGCTACCGGATTAAGCACAACCGATATTGTACCTGATCCCAACAAACTACCTGTGTTCATGAATGGACTTCTGCAATTCGGGCTTGCCTTTGAGGATTATTCCGACCCGATATATAACTATCACAGCAACGCGGCTGGTTCTTTGAATGGTTTTCCCTGCGGTATAAAGGCAGAACCTGCTGGTACATTGTTGCTGCTGGGCTTTCCCCTGTATTTTATGACTGATGAGTCAGCAAACATGTTTTTTGATGACTGGCTACCTTACCTCGGCGAAGATGTTTCTATCACACCTCAGGATACACCTTCCAACCCGCATCTCGGTTTAAGCGTGTGGCCAAATCCAATGACTTCCAGTACCGGAGCCAGTATCAGACTGTCGCTACCGGAAAAAACGCGGATGTCTGTGGGAATCTACAATATAAGGGGACAACTTGTAGCTCGAATAGCAGATAGAACCGCGTCTGCCGGAAACTATACTCTTTTCTGGAACGGTCGTAATGATAACAATCTGCCAATAAGTAGCGGTATCTACTTCGTACAGATTAAAACCCCGGCAATAACCCTGAGCAAAAAGCTTCTCCTGATTCGATAATCTGAAAAAAAACTGTACCTGATGAATTATGCCTGAGAAGTTCAATTTTGATGAAGTTATAGACCGGACTGGTTCCGCCAGCTACCAATGGGATTGTCGTCAGGAATTCTATGGCGATAACGGAGTTTTCCCTATGTGGGTGGCGGATATGCACTTCAAGTCTCCCCAAGTTGTTCTTGATGCTCTCCGGCAGAGAATAGACTACGGAAATCTGGCATATACCGCTATGATGCCGTCCTTTTACAAAGCAATTACCAACTGGATGCAAACTCAGTTCAACTGGCAGATTATGGAGGATTGGGTATCTTTCTCGCCGGGTATTGTTACCGCGCTATGTGTTGCTATCAGGGCATATACTCAACCGGGAGATGGCGTGCTTATCCAGACTCCGGTTTATTCACCTTTTTTTAAGACTGTAGAACGAAATAATCGACAAGTTATTGTTAACCAGCTTCTTCTGAAAGAAGGATATTACACTATGGATTTCGGAAAACTTGAACAACAGCTTCCGAAGGTTAAACTCGCTATTCTGTGCAGTCCGCATAATCCGGTTGGCAGAGTTTGGACTACCGGAGAATTGCATCGGTTCGGAATGCTCTGCAAGAAACATGGTGTTATTGTTCTATCGGATGAAATCCATGCAGATTTGGTTTACGACCCGTACCAGCAGATTAGTTTCGCCAACGCTGGCAATAACTTCGCGGATTTTTCCGCTACTATGATAGCCCCCAGCAAAACTTTCAATATAGCTGGATTATACACTTCGGCAATCATTATTCCCTGTCCGGAGTTGAAGAAACGATTCGATACTGAGATGGATAAGTCCTATCTTGTAGAAGGCAACCTTTTCGGAATCTTCGCGTTAGAAGCTGCCTATACAAAGGGAAAACGTTGGATAGAAGCACTGTTGGAATATCTGCGCGAAAACCGAGATATAATGCTGAATACAATCAACAACCTGCCGGGAATGCGGGCAATAGTACCAGAAGGCACATTCATAATGTGGGTGGACTGCCGCGAAATGGGACTAAGCGATGACGAGTTGATGAAATTTTTCATAGAGAAAGCACGGATTGGTCCGGCTCCCGGAACGATTTTCGGCAAAGGTGGAAGTGGTTTTGTCCGCCTGAATTTTGCATATCCGCGAGCCATGCTTGCTGAAGTATTACAGCAGTTGAAGAATGCTGTTGACGAACTGATACCTGTACGGTAATTGGAAACTTATGAAAGAATATCTAACACAGTTGCATGATTTCGTTTTTGGTCAGGAAACAATTTCAAAGATGGTTACGACCGTTCTCACAATCTTAATTCTATGGCTTCTGAGGATAGTAATCCAAAAATTTCTAATCCAACGTATTTCCGATGTGAGAAACCGTTACACCTGGGGCAAAGTTC
>JAIOTM010000010.1 GCA_021106755.1 Candidatus Cloacimonadota bacterium
AGTGGTACCCAGGGGGGACTGGCGGCAAGCATATACCAGCGGGTGGCATCCGCACCGTGCTTTGCCATTATCTCCATAGGATTAACAGTGTTGCCAACCGTTTTACTCATCTTCTTGCCTTTTTTATCAAGGATAAGATCGTTTACAACAACGTTTTTGAAAGGTGCTTTACCAGTTATAAATACAGAGATAGCCATTAAAGAATAGAACCAGCCGCGAGTTTGATCGATTCCTTCCGAGATGAAATCTGCAGGGAAAAGCTCTCTCTCGAACTTCTCTTTATTCTCAAAAGGATAATGCCACTGCGAAAACGGCATAGAGCCGCTGTCGAACCAGCAGTCAATTACTTCGGGTGTACGTCGTAAGATATTGCCGGTTTTAGGTGATTCGATAACGATATTATCCACATGGGGACGGTGCAGGTCTATGTCTTCGGGAACAGGAGAACCGTCTGCCATACGTCCAATCTCCCGAAGCTCTTTCACCGAACCAACCGAAATCATCTCCGAGCCGTCTTCCGAAACCCAGATATTGAGCGGGGTTCCCCAGAAACGATCGCGGGACAAAGCCCAGTCAACGTTGTTTTCTAACCATTCGCCAAACCGTTTTTCGCCGACAAAAGAGGGAAACCAGTTAACTTCAGCGTTTTCTTCAAGCATCTTTTCTTTATATGTTGAGGTTTTGATATACCAGGTTGAACGCGCGTAATAGATAAGGGGAGATTTGCAACGCCAGCAGTGAGGATAATTATGAGTCACTTGCTCCCGCTTATAAAGAAGTCCCCTATCTTTAAGGTTGCGAATAATTTCCTTATCTGCCTGCTTCACAAATACGCCTGCCCAGTCAGTAACTTCCGGGAGAAACTCACCAGCACCATCAACAAGGTTGATTACTGGCAAATCATACTTCCTGCCCAACTCGAAGTCATCCTGTCCAAACGCCGGGGCTGTATGAACAATACCAGTACCGTCTTCCATGCTCACGTAATCCGCAAGGCAGACATACCAGGCTTTTTTATCAGGTTCGATATACCGGAACAAAGGCTCGTACTCTTTATGCTCCAACTCTGCCCCAGTAAAGGTTTCGACAATTTCATATTCACCATCAAGGACTTCTAATCGAGCTTTCGCGAGATAGAGAAATTCATCATTATATCTGACTTTAACGTATTGCTCTCGGGCGTTTACCGCAAGAGCGGCGTTGGAGATAAGTGTCCAGGGAGTGGTTGTCCATGCCAGAAATGACGTGTTTTCTTCACCTTTTGCCTTAAATCTAACAAATACCGAAGGGTCCTGCACTTCCTGATAGCCCTGGGCTACTTCATGACTGGAAACTGGTGTGCCGCACTTAGGGCAATATGGAACAACCTTGAATCCCTTGTAAATCATATCTTTCTTAAAAAATTCTGTCAATAACCACCAGACTGTTTCTACATAGTCACGATTCAGTGTGATATACGGATTTTCCATATCTAACCAGTAACCCATGACACGGGTCATTTCGCGCCACTCTTTCTCATAGGAGAAAACCGAGTTGCGGCATTTGGTGCAGAACTCCGCCAGCCCGTAGTTTTCTACATCGCGTTTGTCGGATAATCCAAGTGCTTTCTCAACTTCAATCTCTACCGGTAAGCCATGAGTGTCCCAACCGGCTTTGCGCTTCACCTGGAAACCCTTCATCGTTTTATAACGGCACACAGCGTCCTTAATTGTACGGGATATAACGTGATGAATACCGGGTTTGCCGTTCGCGGTGGGCGGTCCTTCAAAAAAGACGAACCGTGGCTTGCCCTCACGAAACGATATACTCTCCTCCGCGATTCCGTTTTGTTCCCATAAGGCACGGACACGCTGTTCGAGATGTTGCGCTTGTTCTTTCACGTTTACAGGTTGGTACATAGTACACTCCTTTTCCCGATTTTACAGGGATTACACCCCTGTATTTATATTTTACTCTAATGAAGCTCAAAAATCGGTAAGGGCGTTTTTTTGCAAGAAAAATCTGCGGAAATTGCAGATTGCAATTATAAAAACAGAAGAGTATTGTGTTCCAAAATTTGCTCAACGAATATATTCAGTCGAGAAAGTTGATTCATTTAGAGGGTTACTCTCTATAATGAAAACAATTATATTGACAACTTAATTACTCATGATAGTCTTTGACCATGATAAATTCCAAGTTAGCTAGATATTATTCTACAGAAGCTCCATCCTTTATCCATAATCTATTCTCTGCGAGAGAGAAAAGGCTGATTAACAGCTTTTTGAAAGTCAATGACTTTAATACACAATTAAACGCAAGCAAAAAATTAATATACACTACGTTTGATGGTTGCTTTGGTGAAAACTCAATATTCACAGATCTGATTGAAGAAGATATAACGAATCTGATTCAGATGGAAAAGGGCATTAATTATATACATGAACTTTATCGAGGTCACTTCATTCATTCAGTTTACGTGTATCTTCTAGGATTTTACTTGCTTCAGGATGAAATACTGGGTAATAAGTTTAGAAAAAATCTCAATATCGCATATTATGATAATCAAAAAATGGATAAAGTCGTGAATGTTTATAATTCTTATGTAACTAAAAACGAGATTAAAGAATTTAAAGTCCGCTGGGCATTAACAACCTTTTTTCATGATACAGATTATACTTCTGAACTCAATTATAAAATAATGGGAAAAAATGCCCAGAGTATAACAGGTGTCGAAAATCTATATCTACTTAGTATCAAGGATTTAGATAATCTATTGCATATACCTGAAGCTTCTGTATTAAGAAATGAATTGAGAAGAACAACAATCCCAGACTACATATTTCAAAGTAACGCTTTAAGAATTTTAGCGAGAAGAATGACAAGAAGATTTGGTGTTTTTTCAGAAGAAAACATATATAACTCATTTATTAGCGAAATTAAAAGCAGTCTTGAAAATGGGATTTGGGATCATGGCTTACTCGGAGCAATTTACAAACTCAGAAAGTTCTATAAGGAGTTAGGACAAACAATTCAGAATAATTCTAATCTTAAAAGTAGTAAAAGCAAAATCATGAACATTGGATCTTCAACAGATATTACAAAACAGATAACAAGATTTACAGATGCATCCCTAGCTATTGCGTTACATAATATAAAGCATTATAAAACAGGAATTTTCAGATTAAAGCAAGCGAAAATTGAAAATACTAAGTTACCTCTGGCATTTTTACTCATTCTCTGTGATGAACTGCAAACCTGGGACAGACAGACATATCCCAATGCCGGAGCTAGAGGAAACGACGGGCGACACTATTTCAATAGTTCTGGCACAATTAATATATCAGCGATTAAGAAGGATTTGTATTCACGTTTTGTCAGAACTTATTATGAATTTTACAAATTAGAGAATGTCTCAAGTACAAACAAAACTCTCGAAGTTTTAATCCCATTTAAGTATAATGAGAAGAATGAGAGAACTTATTGTCACGAACCAGATAAGTATGACGAGAAATTAAAAGGTTATACTATTACATTCAAGTATATAAACTATGAAAGTACTATCCATTTACGAAACACAAACAAACGTTTAGTCGATAAGCATGACAAAAAGAAAAAAATAATTGATGGAGCCTGGAAGCTTTTTAGTAAAAACAATCCGACCTGGACAAATTTTCTGGAGATATGTTCACTATTTCGTCACTATTGTTTCTATTTTTTAGATAAAAAAATAGGTGTTAGCAAAAAAATGAAGTTTTTCAGAGAGCATTTATCGGAGAGATTAGAGCATTTCTGGGAAGGTCATGAAAAGATAATTTTAATTCAACCATATAGCTATTATGATATGTCTGATAGTAAGCTGGATAAACATACTTATCTTAAGCTGAATTATAGCGGAGAGGAAGTTTCCAGTATAGAAGACCTGCTTAAAAAAACTTTGAAAGCCCCTGAAATAAATAATCTGAAAATTGAAGGTGCGGACATTAACGCATCTAACAATCTTATGCTAATCAAGATGAAGACTTACGTTGAATTCTTTTCTGAAATAATCATCAACGATTTCAATTCCCCGGAGGAAATATGACAATCGAAACTCTATATTTACAGTATGAGCCAGAAAGCATCAAGTTACTGAGAAAACTGGAGAAGTATATTAAAGAAGAATATGCTAAAAAAAGGCAAACGTTAAATAACAATGAGCCAGTTGAAATCAAATTCACTTCTGAAGAGATAGAAGAAACATGGAAAGACATTGCTTTTAAAGATATATCAATGATTCAACAAGACAATCTGGTTTCAATAGACAATAAAATCAACTCCGTAAACTGGAAATATGTTATACTATATGATATCCTTTCAGAAGTCCTTTTGATTCGCACACATTTTTGCAATCGGCAACTCAAAAAAATGAAAAACCAACAATCTAATCCAATTGATCGTAGCACACTTGAAACTAATGGTATTAAGAACCTAAGTTGCGTTACTATAACGGTAAAAAGCTCTGTTGCCATCCCAAAGGATTTTGTAGCTTCGTATTTCGGCTTCGATACTGGTATTGATGGTTTAAACAGGTTGATGAACGGTGGCTTTTTACTTCCACCCGATCGCCCTTCATATATTGCAGTTAGTGGTGAATCCGGGGTTGGTAAAACAACGTTTATTACGAGATTAGTAACAGCGTTTCATCAAAACGGAAAATTCAAGAGTTTTTTCGTAGATGAAGAAAAGAAATTGAAAAAGCCTAAAGGCATCAAGATATACTACATTCTGATTGAGCAATCCGAAGACAACGTATTAAGGATTATCAACGACTTTAAGATGTTAAAATCTAAGAATAACACATACTGGAATGCGGAAAACATTGAGGAAATAATTCAATTTAAAGAAGTCCCAATCTACTCTGCCGAGGAACTATTGGAGAAAATCCAGGAGATAAAGTATGAAGATATAGACTACCGAAAAGTTATTATCGTGGACTCAATAAACGCTTTACAGGATTTTGATGTTGTAAAGCCTGAATGGAGAGAATTTTTTCAGGCAATAAAGGCAATAATTGGTTATGAAAATTTCATTTCTTTCTTTATTCAGGAAAGACATCCCGAGCATCCTGATGTTCTTATAGAATACGTCTGTGACGTGGTTATCCGCCTACACAGAAAGTACATAGGTGATGAATACACACGAATTATCGAGATACTTGAAAGCCGATTTGCCTCAATCTTCCTTGGCAAACACCCCTTTTATCTGGTTAACACAAACAGCATTCTTGTTTATCCAAATATTAACGCATTGCATGAACTGATTCCCCATAGAAAAAGAATCCAGTCTAATGAATGTAAGGATATGAGGGATGGCAAGGATAAAAAAAACTATGGACTGAAAATATCAGGGATACTGAATTTCTATAAATATACCCACAGTAAACCAAGACGCATGAAACCATATTGGCTTAAAAACACTCTGACAATATTGATTGGTGACTATGGATGTCATAAATCTAATTTTGCAGAATTGTTTGCCTTAAGTGCATTCCGTGATGAAGATTGGGTTACAACAAGCAATTCATCATTAGAGTTGGACCCCCGTTACG
>JAIOTM010000077.1 GCA_021106755.1 Candidatus Cloacimonadota bacterium
AAGTGTATTGTAATTCTTGTGTTCAAGTATTTCAAACAGTTCCTCTTCAAGCATTCCATTACCTCTAAAGGACGCAAGCACTCCCACAATAGGTAATACACCACCATAAAAATCAACTGTATCCAATTCTGCCATTTCATAAGCTAATTCGAGGAGCTCTGTACTGTTTAAATCAAATATATAGTCACGATTTGCTAAATAATTGGTTGTATGATAACGGTTTGTTATTTTTGTAAAATCCAGTTTAGACTTTTTTTCATAGCTCAGTAATACCTGCATTGTTTGTCCAAATATTGAAACACTTATGAAAAGGAGTGCGATTATGAATGTATTCTTAGCTGTTAGTGCTACTATCATTTTTTACCTCTCAGTGCTTCAAAAATGTGTTTTTGGATAGTGTTACGTCCTACTTCTGATCTAATCCAAAATTCAGGTAAATGGAAGCTTCTGTACTTATCAATATAATCATCGTTATTCGATAGCAAGTGATGTCCTAAAATGAAAGTCCCTCTCGTGTTGACAGAATAGCTGTTATCTAAAGATGGTTGTGCATTAAATCTGTCATTGATAATATCATAAAGTTCTAACTTTTCATTTTCTAAAAGTTGCTCTTGAATAATTGGCTGAGCTAGCAATAATTCTGAGCCAAAAATTTTAATGAAGGAACGATATGTGTGGCGAATACCAAATTTATCAACTGAGTCTTTCAAAGGTTTCGGTTCTTTACATTTTGAAAGATATTCCTTAATGAGAGTTTCTTTGAAATCTTCCCGTTTTGTTAATTCATCAAACATATTCAGTCTACTCATCATCGAAGAAAAGCATCCTTCAAGATTCTCGTATCCCAAGCAATCATCAACGTATGGGCAACCAAGTAATGTTTCCAGAATTGCTATAGTCGTCATTTCAGACATTATGTCTTGTGGTATTTGATATACTTCAATCAGTTTTCTGGCTCTACGTAACTCTCCCCATCTTTTAGATTTATATTCGATGGGAAATTCGTAAGGTTCAGTTATTGTGTATTCTGCAACCATATTTGATATACAAAGTAGCAAGATTATTGTCAAAATTGAGATTTTCATTTCTCCTCCCTTGTTTGTTTGGTTTGTTTTTTGGTTAGTGTTTCGCTTGTTTTCTTGAGTCCCGTCATAATTTCCTCCCATCAGGTTAGTTGTACACAATAGTACAATATTATATTTCTCTTTAGCTTCCTGATGTTTCCTCATCTGAGATGCACTATGTAATTATGGGTGATATTTTGTCACATTTTTTTTTGTTGTTACAATTCTGCCGATTGGAGATAGACACCGGGACCAACTTTGTGAGAAGCTTAGCATAACTTCCAAAAGCGGTCATTGAAGATTTCTTTCTATAAGTCAGAATCACAGATTCAGTAATGAATGCCAGTCATAAAGATACGGGTATGAAGTTATATGTCGCTAAACTTTTTAATTGACAATAAAGCTGAGTGTTTCAAAATTTTGTTAATGTGTATAAAAACAGAAATAAGGAGGATTAAAATGACAAAGAAATTAATCGGTTTGCTCGTAATGGTTACATTATTGAGCTTTTCGACACTTGCTTTCGCCCGTACTGACAAAACAGTCGGATTGGACAGCAAAACATTTAACATGCGTTCGACCCGGATGCCTGGTACAGATTGGGTAAACGGCGAACAGCAAGACAACTATAATGGTCCCAACCGTGATGTACTCTTCGCACAGGCTTCGGACGATGAAAACACTCCAGGTTGGTCTGCCAGTAATGCATCTAATGCATTTACTATGTATGAGAACTTCTCTGGTGTTGTGGGTAACTGTGACGGCATTCGTGTATGGGGATTAATCCTCAACAACTCAGGTGGCTGGCATGCTGTGGATGTTGACCCGTTACAATTCAATGTGAAATTCTGGGACACTGCTAATGGCTTACCCGGAACTGAACTTGCATCCTACACTACAACAGTTAACCGGGTTTCCACTGGTCAGTCTGTAATTGGCTTCCCAATGTACTACTGGCATATTCCTGTTTCACCGACAATTGATATTTCAACTGCAACCTGGGTATCAATTAACGAAGACATAGTACAAACACCCGAAGACGCATGGTTCATGTGGTTCTCCTCTTCTGTTGGAGATGGCATGTCGAAGCATTGGGATGGAACTGCATGGGTCTCTCCCGACCCAAGCGACCGCTCTCTGGAAATTCATGGAATAATTGCAGCTGGTGGTTCTCCGGGAGCACCAACAAACTTTGTTGCTGTACCTAATGCAACTGGTAATCTGGACTGTAACCTTTCATGGGATAATCCTACACTTCAGCATGATGGTTCTCCTCTCACTTCCCTTACAACCATGGAATTATATCGTAGTGATGACGCTGTAAATCCCCTGCATTCCTTTACCACTGTGACACCTGGACAAGCTATGAATTATGCGGACATCACCGTACCAGCTGCTGGCATGTACACATATGAGTTATTCGGAACCAACACCGCTGGTGATGGTGTTTCTGTCACTGTTGATTCATGGATTGGCGAAGATGTACCTGATATTGTTACTGGTTTAACTCTTGCAGACAGTGCTGGTAATGGTGTTCTCACCTGGACCAATCCCACTGTTGGACTTCATGGAGGTCCTTACAACCTGCCAATAACCAGTTACGCTATTGTGCGTTCCGATGGAACTCCGTTTACTGTTACAGGTAGTGCAACTACATGGACAGATACCACTGTTCCTGGTGCGGGTAATTATTACTATGATGTAACTGCTATTAATGCTTCCGGCAATGGTGGAACCGCTACTTCCAATACTGTACTTCTTGGTGGTGCCGGGCTTCTCATCTTTGAAACCTTTGATACATTCCCACCTACTGGCTGGACCACTGCCGAAACTAACTGGATGGGTTCCGCAACTAACAACGCTGGTGGAACTGCTCCTGAAGCAGATTTTTACTGGAGTCCCGCAGCTATTCAGGTTTTCCGCTTTATCAGTCCGGTAGTTAATACTGCCGGCTACGCAACGTTAACGCTGGACTTTGGACACGCTGTAAGTTGGTACTCCAACACGTTCGACCTGAAAATTCAGACAACGAGCGACGGTGGAACAATCTGGAATGACGCCTGGACATCAAATGTCTCAGCCGACATACCAGCTACTGCTGTTACTGTTCCAATCCTTACTGGAGATGTTGGCTCTGGAAACTTCCAGTTCGCTTTCGTGTTTGATGGAGACTCTTTCGACATCAACGACTGGTGGTTTGATGATGTACAACTCGGCGGTCTGCAGGGTAATGTTGGACACATAAGTGGTACTGTTACACTTGGTACCCGTGACATTACAGATGTAATAATTACATGTGGGAATTACACAACTTCACCAGATGCAACTGGTGCTTATAACTTCGATTTATTAGCTGGTACTTATGACATGGGCGCGACTCTGCCTATGTATTCTCCCTGGAGCCAGACAGGCGTTCAGGTAACAGACAACGTTACAACTACTGTTGACATTACTCTAAATCCGCTACCTGCCGTTCATGTACTCGGTCATGTAGAAGATGCTGGTGGTAATGGTTTACAGGGCGTTACGATTGACCTGACTGGTGCGAATGATTTCAGTGGTACAACAGATGCAAGTGGCGACTTCGATATAGATGGTGTCACTTCCGGTGAGACCTATACTCTGACCGCTACACTCGCCGGTTTCGCTACTTATACAGAAGACATCACTGTTGGTACTACTGACTACACAGTCAACGACATCGTTCTTACCGAGCCTATTTATGATCCGATTAATCCTGCTGTTACAGCCGATGGGATGTTTACGTGGGAAGCTGGTGGTCCTTCCGGTGGTGGAAGTTTCGCGGACGACTGTGAAACAGGTACTTTCCATACAGATTGGACCATGATTCAAGGAGCAGGAACTGCTGGAGCAACGGGAATCCCTTACTGGCATGTCACTCAGGATTATGTAGCTAATGGCATATTCGGTGCCGCAGTTAATTGGGGTTACACCATTGATACATGGTTGATTGCTCCAGATATTCTTGCTGACGCGACTACAGTTATCAACTTCACATGGGAAAGCTCTTATTCATGGTCTGTTGATCCTAACGACAACGCCGACCTGTGGATAAAAGTTTCCACTGATGGTGGTTCCACATGGACAGATGAATGGACATTTGGAAATATCGGAGTCTGGGCTGAATGGACATGGTACCAGACCGAAGTTGATCTTTCCGCTTATGCCGGACAATTGATTCAGGTTGCTATTAACCTCGTTGAAAATGATGCTGCCGATGTTGGACTGGACGATGTTTACATTGGTCCCGCAACTACTCGTGGTTTTGGCACACGTCAGATTGGTATAACCTATCAGGGAGAAACAGGACTTAAATCAGCTCCTGAGACTCGTCTTTCTCGTGACCTTATCGGTTTCAACGTCTATCTTGACGATACAATGGAAACACAGTTAGACGCACTCACGTTGCAGTATCAGTTCACCGGTTTAACTTTCGGTGAACAATACACTGCTGGTGTAGCCGCGCTTTATTCCGGCAACGTTGAGTCCGAGATAGTTGAAGTTGATTTTACCTACTTCGGTCAAGCTAACGGCGATGATCTGATTTCTCCGTTCAGCACACAGCTTGTAGGAAATTATCCGAATCCATTCAACCCGGAAACGGCAATCAACTTCACGCTGAAAGAGACTCAAAAGGTTACTATTGATGTTTACAACGCTCGTGGACAGAAAGTAAAGACACTCGCTCAAGGCGAATACGCTACTGGTTCTTACAGTGTTGTCTGGCTTGGTGTGGATGATAACAACAAGAAAGTCTCCAGCGGTATTTATTTCTACCGTATGAAGACTGGTCGTTACACTTCCACCAAGAAAATGATTCTCATGAAATAAAATAGCTTAGAAATATACCGCCCGTTTGTCTAATTGGATTTACGGGCGGTTTTTAACTCACATAATGCAGTAAAAATTTACAATCTGAGATTGGGGAAATCTGAATTCTTCTGGTTGCTTCTATAAATGCTCTTTCAAAAACTGACCTGTATAAGATTTTCGGGAGCGGCTGATTTTTTCCGGGGTTCCTTTGGCAACTATGTTACCGCCTTTATCGCCACCATCGGGACCTAAGTCTATTATATAGTCGGCACACTTTATTACATCGAGATTATGTTCAATTACTACAATGGTGTTACCCATAGAGACCAGCCGATGCAGTACATTCAGCAGTTTTTTAATATCATCGAAATGCAAGCCTGTGGTGGGTTCATCTAAGATGTATAGTGTTTTTCCTGTACTGGTTTTGCTCAATTCGCGTCCCAGCTTAATACGCTGGGCTTCGCCGCCGGATAGAGTTGGTGAGGGCTGCCCCACTTTCAGATACTCCAGCCCGACATCAATCAGCGTTCTCAGCTTGCGCTTGATTGTTGGAATGTTTTTGAACAACTCATGTGCTTCCTGAACATCCATATCTAACACATCTGAAATGCTTTGCCCTTTATATTTTATAGCCAGCGTCTCTTTGTTGTAGCGTTTTCCTTTGCAGGTTTCGCAGGTAACGTAAATATCAGCGAGAAAGTGCATTTCAATCTTCTTTACACCTGCTCCCTGACAATCTTCACAGCGTCCGCCTTTGACGTTAAAGGAGAATCTGCCTGCTTTGTAGCCGCGAATTTTTGAAGCAGGCAACTGAGCGAACAGATTGCGAATCGGATCGAACAGTTTAATATAAGTAGCAGGATTAGAACGGGGTGTCCGCCCGATAGGTTGCTGGTCAATATTTATCACCTTATCTAAGTACTCGACACCAGTTATTTTTTTGAAGTTACCGAGTCGGCGATTAGAGCGATTGAGTTTGTTAGCCATAACCGGATATAATATCTGGTTAATTAAAGAACTTTTGCCCGAACCCGAAACTCCCGTTATACAGGTGAATAAACCAATAGGAATATCCACATTGATGTTTTTCAGGTTATTCTGGGTTGCTCCTTTGATGGAAATCACCCGTTTATCGGGATAAATCCGCTCCGTTGGCTTGGGTATTTCTAACTCACCCGAAAGGTATTTGCCTGTTAAGGAGCGCGAATTGGAAATTATCTCATCAAGGGTACCCTGGGCGATAATCTCACCCCCGAATATCCCGGCCCGTGGACCAAAATCCAGAATCTGGTCAGACGAGCGCATCATCTCCTCATCATGTTCAACAACGATGACTGAGTTGCCCAGATCGCGAAGTTTTTTCAACATTTCAATAAGCTTGCTGTTATCGCGTTGATGAAGCCCGATACTGGGTTCATCCAGAATGTACATGACCCCTACAAGACTACTGCCTATCTGACTTGCGAGACGAATTCGTTGCGACTCTCCCCCGCTGAGAGTGGGAGAGCGTCTGTCTAACGAGAGATAGTGCAACCCCACACTGTTAAGAAAGCTGAGTCGGTTCCGCACTTCCTTGAGGACTTCTTCGGCAATTATTTTATCGTTCCCAATCAGCTTAAGCCTTGTAAAAAAGTCGTAAGCTATTCCAACTGGCATTTCAGTCAGTTCATCAATGGTTTTCCCCCCGACCTTAACTGCCAGACTCTCTTTGCGTAAACGTTTACCTCCGCAGTCGGGACATGGATTACTGGAAAGGTATTGCGAGTAAAAGCGGCGTGCCCCTTCCGATTGCGTTTCCCGCATCCGGCGTTGCATCGTGGGAATCAAGCCATCGTAAGTTGCCATGTATTCACCTTGTCCCCGCTCAGTTTTCCAGGTGAGTTTTATACGTCTGTCTTTTATTCCGTAGAGTATCATTCCGGGTATGTGCGGCGGAAGGTCTTTCCAGGGAGTATCCAGTGAAAATTTCTCTTCTTTGGCAATCCGCTTTAAGTAGCGAAAACGCCAACTTGTTTGTTTCTCCCGCAAACGTCCCCAGGGAACAACAGCTCCTTCCAGCATCGAAATAGCAGGATTCGGAACCATCAACTCAGGGTCGAACTCCAATGTGTTACCCAGACCATTGCAAGTAGGACACATGCCAATAGGACTGTTGAAAGAAAAATGCTGAGGTGTAAGATCAGGAAAACTTATCCCGCACTTAGCACAGGAATTTGCTTCAGAAAGCACTTCACTGCGATTCTCTTCGACATAATCGATTTTCACATATCCATTAGTGAGCTTAAGCACGATTTCGACCGAATCTGTCAGCCTGCCTTCAATTCCCTGCTTGATTATCAGTCTGTCAACCACCACATCTATAGTGTGTTTGCTCTTTTTATCGAGAGAAATTTCTTCTGTCAGTTCTCGCATCTGTCCGTTAATAATAACCCGCGCAAACCCCTCCTGACGAATAGCGTCCAGTTCATCTTTATGAGTTCCTTTTCGATTCTGAACCAATGGAGCAAGAATCTGAATCCGGGTTTTCTTCGGGTTTTGCAGAATGTGATCAACCATTTCATCGACTGTCTGCGAACTGACATGGCTCCCGCACTGGTAGCAATACTGGATACCGATTCGGGCATAGAGTATTCGTAAGTAGTCGTAAATCTCGGTAACAGTACCAACTGTTGAGCGGGGGTTTTTGCTGGCAGCCTTCTGCTCTATAGAAATTGCCGGAGACAATCCTTCGATATAATCAATTCCGGGCTTCTCCATCTGCCCCAGAAACTGCCTCGCGTAAGCGGAAAGTGATTCCACATAACGCCGTTGTCCTTCGGCATAAAGCGTGTCAAACGCGAGGGAAGATTTCCCCGAACCGGAAACGCCAGTAAAGACAACAAGCTTGTTCCGGGGAATGCGTACATTTATATTTTTCAGGTTGTGTTCGTGAGCACCTTTTATGTAAATCTCTGTTTTCACGGGAAACTCCTTGCAAGGGATAATCTCGGAACGGTTGTGTTTTAATCAACCTTTTTTTCAAGGTATTTGTCATTTCATTTGACAACTCTCGTTATAAGATATAAAATTACAAACATTAAAAATAATTTGCTCAGATTTTCTGAGATATAAAGACTCAAAGGAATACTATGTTTAAGAAACTTTTTAATAAAATCGTTGGTAACCCCGAAGACCGGGCGTTAAAACGCACTTTACAGATTGCTGAAACCTACTTAGAGAAAATCAAGGAATTTGAACCGCAAGTCGCGAAATTGACCGATGACGAACTGCGTCAGAGAAGCAACAAAATCCGGGATGATATTCAGGCACATCTTGCTGTTCTGATTGAACAGGAAACAGAGCTTGAACGCGAGTACCACGCTGAAACGGACGACAGCAACAGAGAGACCATTGGCAATAAGTTAGATGAACATCGAAAAGCCCTGCGTACTACAACTCAGGATATTCTTGATGAGCATCTGCCCGAAGTGTTTACGATTGTAAAAGATACCTGCCGACGTCTTGCGGAAGCCAAACACAGTTATAAAGTACGGGGAGACTACGAAACCTGGTTTATGATACCGTTTGATGAGCAGCTTGTAGGTGGAATTGTGCTTCACAAGGGGATGATTGCCGAAATGGCAACAGGTGAAGGCAAAACAATTGTCGCCACCTTACCGCTGTTTCTCAACGCTATGGTT
>JAIOTM010000046.1 GCA_021106755.1 Candidatus Cloacimonadota bacterium
ACCCGTTTTTTGTCGATATGCTACACAGGTTTGAACTTTGGTTTGTCCCCATGATTAACCCCGAAGGCTATCGGATTGTTTCTTCCGGGCAATGGGAATGGAAGCGCAAGAATAATTCCCATAACTATGGAGAATTCAACCTGCGGGAGGATGGCGTTGACCTCAACAAAAATTATCCGGTTAACTGGAAATATGACAGGACAACAAACCCGGATAGCCGTTATTACAAGGGTGTTTCGCCCGGTTCGGAATCGGAAGTGCAGACAATGATGCACTTCTTTGAGCGGGAACGGTTTCAGTATGCCGTGTTTTATCATAGCTCGCAGTATGGCAGAGATTCCGAACGAATCTACTTCCCCTGGTGCTGGGGCAGGTGGCTTTCGCCGGATTACGCTCAAATGCGGGAGATTGCGGATAGTCTCGCGTCGGTTCTGCCTCGGGATTATTTGCTCTGTAACTACGAGGTTTATACCGGAGAAAACAATCGCAAAGGCTACGCCCGTGACTACATATATGCTTTCTATAATACTCTCGCGTTTACGATAGAAGCCGGAGGTAACAACTCCGCTGGCATGGGCGTAATTCATCCACCGGATTCCATCCGGGTAAAGATTCTTGCCAAACACTACAACATGTACCGCGTATTACTGCAAGAAGCCGCACAAAGGCTTTTCGCGTTTCGGTTAGTGGATAGAAAGGGAGCGGCTGTCGTGGGTTATCCGGTGCAATTGAAAGATACCCGACTTCCTCAGCCATTGAGAACAAACGCGGATGGCTTTTTCTTCCGAAATATTACCCCCGGACAAAAGTATATTGACCTGAAAATCGGCGGAAGAAACTATCGGGTACGTGTTGACAGAAAGAGAAAATTCAAGCAGTTGCGACTACGTAAGCAAGATACTTATGTTATCAGCGTTAATCAGGAAAAAACCTGAAAGGAGCAGACAAGTGAAAATAGTCAAAAGGTTAGGCAATCTCGCCGTCCCTATAGCCGAAAAACAACTTCTCGGATTCCTGAACAAGCACTTTGTCGATTACGGAAGCTTTCAATCACTCAAGATTGATTTTGTTAAAAAAACAATTGCGATAGAATGCTTATTGCTGGAAGAAAAATCGGTTGTTAAGATAAAGCTTGTTGGAGTAAAAATCGTTTTCCGTGATGGTGTTTACTATCTGGAAATCAATGAAGCCGAAACTTCCCGCAAGTGGCTTACTAATTTGCTCAACGATTTGAATAACGGAAAATTCGGAGACCACCACATAATTATCCCCTCAAAAATGGCTATCTTGTTGAAACCGCTCTTTTAGTGATAACGGTTTTCAATAACTGCAAAAAAACGATCCGCCTGTTGCAGACGGGTCTAAGCTATCTATATTGTCTCTTACGAATCCATAAACGAAGGCTTGGTTGCCTTGAGATATTTTATTAACTCAATAGCACTCTGGAATTTCTTAATCGAGTTAGCAGTCATTTGGCTGTCTGCTTTGGCGATTGCCTTTTTCAGGCTGTTCTGACATTTCACAAAAAGGTCATACGCTTCTTTTTTTGTGTTGTCGCGCTGAACAAGAATCGCGTCTTGTTCGGCACCGTATAAATTGCCGCTGTTGCCTTCAGCTTCCAACTCAACAAACTTATTATACTTGCCTGTTGCCTGTCCGAAATATATCCGGGCAAGTGCCATATAAGGTTCGTGCTGTTCCGGGGCGTATTTCGCGAATTTTTTCGCGTTGGTTTCGGCGGCGTGAAATTGTTTCAACAATATGTTAACATCTGCGAGCCGGGAGTAAACCTGTGCTTCCTGAGATTTGGTGGCGATTACTTTTTCCAGAGTTTCGAGTGCGGTACGGTAATGGACTGCTGCTTTCGTGCCCCCAATTTCATCACCGATTATCCGATAGACATCCGCTGTTCTGAAATCCACTCTGATGTCGTCTGGAGCAATCTGTTTCAACTGCTGAAGAGTAGTCAGAGCCTGATTGAAATACTCTAACCGCTTCGCACTTTCTGCATTAACACCAGCAGATAAATAGGCACTTACCAATTTCATGTAAGCTTTAGCGTTGGCAGGGTCTTTCTCAATGTTGCTTCTGTACTGGGCAATCGCACTGTCTAATTTGCCTGACTCTTTATACGCCTTCGCCAGTTTCCCTTCAATATCTTCATTGTTGAGGGCACTTTCGCTGACAAACTCAAGGTACTCTAAAGCATCTTCATAGTTTTCATCATCGTAGTAAATAAAAGCGAGCCGCAAGTGGGCTTTATCATACTCCGGGTTTATCTCAAGCGCGCGTTCCAGATTCTCAATTGCGGCATCAATATCACCAAGATCGGCGTAGGAGTTACCAATTGTCAGCCATAACGGGGCTTCGTTTTTGTCTTCGGCTATAATAAGCAATGTGCTAATGGCTTCCTGATGCTTATTTTGACGCCTATAGACACTGCCAAGGTATATCAAGAATTCTTCATGTTTCGGATTAGTTTTAAGCCCTTCTTTGTAGTACTGCTCGGCACTTGCGAAATCACCTTCGAGAAACTTCATGTAACCCAGATAAACGTAGGCTTCTATGTAAGACGGATCTGCTGTTAACAGCTTTTGAAAAAGTGTCTCAGCTTCTGGGTAGTTATCCGAGTCAAACTGCATCATCGCGATATTTTTCAGTTCGTTACGTTCTTCTTCAATCAGCGTGGTAATTCTGTCAACTAACTCTTTCTTGAGAATCGCCTGCCGCTCTTTGCTTTTGTTAGGAATCGTGAATGACAGGACTTCAATATTTTTTGTACGCAGAATCATTATTTTTGCTGTAATCTTGTATTCGCTTCGACTCAGCGATGATACATCTCCCCAAATGAGGATTTCCGCTTCGAGTTTAGCTCCAAGGTCGGTTAATTGCTTGCGTCCAAGTAGATTAAGATCAGAGTAACCTTCCGCCTTTACTACATTCCCTGTTTTTTTCAGTTCCATCAGTTTATAAACAGGATTTCCTTCAAAGATTTTATTGAAATCCCGCTTCATCATACTCGTTGTAATATTGCCGGAATCCCTGTCGTTTTTTTCGAAACCCAGCACAGCTACTTTTGTCTGCGCGGAGAGTACGGATATTCCCACGAGAATCAGAAGCAGTAATAGAAAGTTCAATTTTTTCATGAATCCTCCAATAATCACATTTTATTTTCATATCTTTTTTTAGCTTTATTGAGGCAAGCTTTTTCTTATATCAACCAAATCAAACCTTGCTTATCTAACGGAAAATCAAGCCAATTATGACATGTTTTATAAAGCCCTGACTCTTTTAAATCTTAAATATCTAAAGAAGGTGTTCTCCCACAAAGGTGAAATAATCGTTATCGCCGACAATAATATGGTCTAAGAGCTTCACTTCTATCAGAGATAGAGCCTGTTTAATCCGTTCAGTAATAAGAATATCATCCTGAGAAGGTTTCAGGTTTCCGCTGGGATGATTGTGTACTATGATAATGGCGCAGGCACTGAACCGGATTGTCTGTTCTATTATCTTGCGGATATAGACTTTAGCTTCGTTCACTGTGCCGGTAAAGAGTGATTCCTCGTAAAGAATTATGTTTTTCGTATTCAGGTAGAGTACTTTGAACTCTTCGTTCTTCATCCCTTTGTAGTATGTTTTGAGGTAGTTGTAAACGTCTTTGCAGTTAGTTATATAATTCTGACTGAGAATC
>JAIOTM010000015.1 GCA_021106755.1 Candidatus Cloacimonadota bacterium
GAATTGACTAGTATGAATGTGGAAAGAGGGGCTTTAACATCCGGATGGGATGCACCTAGTTTTAATCCAGCTAATGGTCGAATATCAATTGTGTTTCGTGGTGTTGGAACAGAAATTCCAAATGATTCAAGTGGTTCAGTAATTATACTCAAGTTTAATGTAATTGGTGATCCAGGTCAAACGAGTCCTATGGACATTAGCAGTATACAGTTAAGTGATGCTGACGGTAATATGGGAACAGCCCAGGCCAAAAGCGGCGTCTTTACTGTCAATCCTCAATTAACTGCGGAAGCTAATGGCCCATATTCTGGCGATGAAAATTCTCCAATCAGTTTCAGCGGTTCAGCTTCCGGAGGAACAACTCCATATTCTTATAGCTGGGACTTTGATGACGGTGAATCAAGTACCTTACAGAACCCAAATCATATCTACACAGCTACTGGCACGTACATTGCAACATTAACTGTAACAGATGCTGACGGATCAACTGCTCAGGATACTGCTGAAGTTACTGTCCATCCTGTCCCTGAAGAATTAACTGCGGAAGCTAATGGCCCGTACTCTGGCGATGAAAATTCTCCAATCAGTTTCAGCGGTTCAGCTTCCGGAGGAACCACTCCGTATTCTTATAGCTGGGACTTTGATGACGGTGAATCAAGTACCATACAGAACCCAGATCATACTTACACAGCTGCTGGTACGTATACTGCGACATTGACTGTAACAGATAATGACGGAACAACTGCCCAGGATACTGCTGAAGTTACTGTCCATCCTGTCCCTGAAGAATTAACTGCGGAAGCTAATGGCCCGTACTCTGGCGATGAAAATTCTCCAATCAGTTTCAGCGGTTCAGCTTCCGGAGGAACAACTCCGTATTCTTATAGCTGGGACTTTGATGACGGTGAATCAAGTACCGTACAGAACCCAGATCATACCTACACAGCTGCTGGTACGTATACTGCGACATTGACTGTAACAGACAGTACTGGCTCAACTGCTCAGGATTCTGCTGAAGTTACTGTAAATCCTGTGGTCACTCCACCAGTTGCAGACCCGAATGGACCTTCCACAGGAGATACAGGAATGCCAATAACTTTTGACGGTTCTGGTTCGTTCGATCCAGATGGAACTCTAGTTTCTTATGACTGGGACTTTGGTGATGGAACCACTGGTACAGGAGTAAATCCAACACACATCTACTCAATGGACGGGATCTACAAAGTCAGCTTGACAGTAACAGATAATGATGGTTTGACCGATACATCCACTATGACTATAACAATAGGCGTTAAACCAGTCCCGGCCCTCACACCCATCGGGATCTTAGCTCTTTTCGGCCTGGTGGGAATTATTGCTGTGGTCAGATATACGAAGAGGGAGTAATAACTCCCCTTTTTTCTTTTTTTTTTCATAAGTTTTATAAAACAATAAGATTTAAATAGTACTATGAAAAAAACACAAAAAATTGACAGAGATATAGATAAGAGAGCTTCTAAAAAAAAACAGATTATCCGATTCGCAGTTCTATACACATTATTTTTTGTTTCTTTAAGTTATTTATATATAATACTGCAAGAAAATTTGAATTTTTTAAATATTTTTACTGCAGAAATTCTTTTTTCTTTGTTAAAGATGCTCGGTATGGATATTTCTGTTGCAGGATCCAGTTTGTTTATGGGCAGTTTTTCAATGATCATAATTGATGAATGCACCGGTATTTACGAACTGATCGTTTATTTGGCCTGTGTACTTGCATATTTTACCACACCTAAGAAAAAATTCATCGGAATAGCAATTGGAATACCAATTATACTTAGCATTAATATGGTGCGCCTTGTATTCCTTGCATTTATTGGTGTGTGGTTCCCTGATATTTTTGATTATGTTCATTATTATATCTGGCAGGTGACCCTGATCTTATTAGTTGCCCTTACAGTGTTGATATGGTTTGAGAAAGTGGTGAAAAAATGAGGCTTTTCGTTTTTATTAGGAAATTCATTTTTTATTTGACGATAATGTTCTTACTGTGGATACCTTTTTCAGGAAAGTATTTTTCATCTAATATTCAATTTTTAAGTTTAGCTTCATTTTTTCAGTTTTATCTTCCACTTAACCTGATCCCGTACATTGCTCTGGTACTGGCTACTCCTATCGATAAATCGAAAATGATCAGATTTATTGTTGCGGGTTCGGTACTGATTTTCTTTTTCAATGTTTTTATCATTATGTTACAGCTAAATTTTATATCACTCAGAGTGGGTCTATTCTATTTCTATGCGATCGGAAGGGCAGCTGTTCCGTTTATCATCTGGTTTGCTTTTACGTATGAAACTATATTGGAACCAGAATTGAAACCCGAAAACGAATAAAATGCAAAAGCAGTTAAAAGTTCAAAAAAAGAGGGGATGCAAGTTAAATATCAAAAATGTCCGATTTGTGGTAATAGAAAGGTAGGATTGACGGAACATATTTAAGTAGTGCATGGTAAAGAAGTTCTCAAGATAATAATCAAATTATTAAGGCATTCAAATTTGCCTATAATGCCCATAAAAACACCCCTCGGAAAAGTTCAACCATACCCTTCATTGTCCATCTTCTGGACGTTGCTTCAATCCTGATGAAGAATAATGCACCAGAGCACGTGGTTATCGCCAGATTGCTGCATGATGTTCTACTAATCCGGTTATAGTAAAAGCATATATCTGGATTGCTATATTCACACTCTTTGTAAGTAGAAGAATATACAATATCGTGAGAAGTCTAAATCCTAAACTGAAGGTGCGATATACACAACTACGATGGAGCACGATTTTTTCAGAGAATGCCAGTGATCAGCTTAAGAACACTTGTATTAATTCTAACTGTCAAACTTCTATTGGTTCATATGACCCTATAAATAAAATGTAATCACAGTGATCAATATGAAAGATGTATACATATTAAAGAATGGAATGACGAAGGAACAGATGTTTCGCCTTCGGCGTTATGTTATTATTATTAGCATCATTATAAATAATCGAAGATAAAATCGAATAATTTTTATACTACTATTAGAATAAACATGTGGTTAGTGGAGAAGCTGCTAAGATTTCGTTCTATCTGGCAGGGAAGGTGAGTGAGTTATGATCTATAATAATATTAGAATCAGCCATACTGCTGTAGGTGGTAGCATTAACAAGCACAGGATA
>JAIOTM010000221.1 GCA_021106755.1 Candidatus Cloacimonadota bacterium
CTTCAAGAAGCTGGGCGGGATGCAGTATCGCCTGATAACCAAAATCTAAGTAACGCATGGTTAAACGCTGGATAAAGGTTTAAAGAATTACGGTTACTAACGCGGACGAAACTCCATGCCCGGAGATATCCGCCATATAACATATAATGCTGTCTTCGCCAAGAGGAAAATAGTCCAGAAAATCTCCGCTGAGTATAGTTGACGGTAGTAAAATCCGACTGAATTCGTATTTTCCAAACTTCTCTAATTCTGGCGGTAAAAGCTGAAATTGCATGTGTTTGCCCGCTTCTTCATCGTCTTTCATCTTTTTATGAGCATCATTAAGGTTATCGTAAGCGTGTTGGAGTTCGCGGGTTCTTTCAAAGACTCGTTTCTCTAAATCGCGATTGAGTTCCAGTACAGCTTCCTCTGCCTCTTTTCGGATTACTACTTCGTCCTGCAACTGGTCATTTGTTATCTCTAACTCTTTAGTACGCTCCTCAATCCTTACTTCCAGAGTTTCTTTATACAACCGATTTTCGCGGAGAAGATTAGCTCGTTCTAAAGCACGAGTTATAACTAAGGAAAACATATCAATACCATAGATTGGCTTGAGAATGTAATCCCATGCTCCGGCACGAATTGCGTCAACTACCCTGTGAACATCGGATTCACCTGATATAGCGATAACTGGAACTTCCGGTTGATTTTCGTGCATATATCTTATTATTTCATAACCGTCGATTATTGGCATATTCAAATCAACCAGCACAATATCAACTAATTGATTTTTTAGTACATTGAGACCAGTAACTCCGCCATCAGCGTCTAAAGTGAAATAGCCCAACCGATTGCATAAGCCTACAATTGTCTTCCGCACTAAAGAAGCATCATCAATAACGAGAATAGTATCTAAATTCTGAGACTGTTTGTTCATTGCTTTCCTGATTATGAAGTTTATTCAGTTTCTAAAAAACTGTTATAATTTGATAATTGGTAGTGATTTCGTCAAGTTATTTGTCGAAGATTTCAAGGATACTTCCATTTTTCTGAAAACATTTCAGGATAATCCCCGAAAATCTAATTATTGACAATTTATGTCTCTTTATTGTCCTTCCTACATGAAAATGATATGCGAAAGGATTATTCCTGAAGAATTGCAGATTTGGGAAGTACAACAAGTCAATCATAATCAGAATAGGGACATACCATTCTGGCAAGCCCTCGCGACTCAAACAGGTGGCACTATTCTGGAGTTAGGCTGTGGTACTGGCAGGATAACCTTGCCGTTGGCAGACGCGGGACACCGGATAATTGGCTTAGATAACAATAACGCGGCTTTGCAACTTCTAAAAGAAAGTGGGGAAGAGGTTCCACTCCTTATTCCCGTTTGTGCAGATATGAGTTCATTCCAATTGCAAGAAAAGGTGCGGTTGTGTATTGCGGGCTATTCCGCTTTTCAGCACTTGCTGACTCTGGAAGAACAGGAAGCGTGTTTGCGGACTGTTCACAAGCACCTGGAGCCGGATGGAATTCTGGCACTTGATATAAATCCGGCAGTGTTAGAAGGTGCGGACAGCCCGGAGCATCAGCGTATGTACGAGCTGATTCATATAGGATTAGACGCAACTGTTACATTGGATTCATCCTGGGAAAGTGACTTCTTGATGAATGTTCGCTCGTGGGACGATGTTTATCGGATTTCTGAGAGGGATAGTGCTGAATATGAGTTTCGGCAGACAATCCAGTTAAAGGCATGTTCATTAGATTATTTACGTTTATTGCTACCCGGGTGTGGCTTCGAGATAATCCGCGTTGTCGCGGATTTTGAGAATGAAACTCTAACACCAAATCTAAGTAATTTAATTGTAATTTCGCGAAAGACTTGAAGCTTGATTCGAAAAACGAATATTTCTGCCAACAACGATTTGTTTTGACTCGAACAGCTTTGTTTCGACCCGAAAGGTATGTCGGGTCGAGTAATGTCCTGAGATTTCGAGTCGTTGTCCTGCGTCCTTACGACTCGAAGATATTAGCTCCAGATTTATATTATATTCACTGCATTTTGGTTTTCACGATTATTTAGTTGACATTTTTATCCGACATCGTCCGACTTACTTTGATAGAGTGAAAAATACTGAGGAGGTAGCAATGAGACGAATCATTGTGTTTGCGATACTTGTGATGCTAATGCTACCAGCATCACTGTTGTTTTCATCGCAGTATAATCTGGTAGCAGAACTATTCAAATGGACATCAGGTTGCGGATGGTGTACTTCAGCCCAGGTTGGGTTGACTGAGCTTTATAATAATCACCCGAATGTAATACCTATAGGTCTTTACACTTCGGGATCGCTCAACACACCTTTCGCGAGTCAGCGAGACAATTTCTATGGCGTCGGTGGTGTTCCACACTGCCAGTTTGGAGGAGAATACTCTCAAGTAGGTGGTTCGGCCAGTGGCTCGACCTACAATCAATATCTGACCGTGTACAACAATTACATCAACTATGAATCTCCCCTGGAGATAACCATGGGATTCGGAATAAGCGGAACCCAGGCTATGATTCAGGCTATGGTTCTACAAACAGAGGATATTACAGATACCGATCTGTCGATATACTATGTAATAACTGTTCATGATGGAGATGGTAGCCACAACTATCGTTCCGTTATAGCC
>JAIOTM010000131.1 GCA_021106755.1 Candidatus Cloacimonadota bacterium
AATCTACGATATATGAGAATTTTATGACATCATCAGATTGATTATCCGCTTCAGCTTCAATGTAATCGGTTGCCGCTTCCATATCTTCAACTAAGCAGAGCAGGTCATTCTGGATTTCATTTGGATTTTGCCCCGACCGTATCTTCATAAAGTCAGGTCGATTGTAGTTATGCAGTAAAACAGAAGACAATAAAGAATCTTCAGTGTTGAAATCCCATTTCCTGAGAATCAAAGTACGTTCTTCATTATCCTCTACAACTGTATAACTTGTATAATCATCCTCATCGTCGTCCTCTTCATCCATCTCGTGAATCCAATCATAAGAATCATTATCATCAAATAATTCCATATCATAGAGGGCTAACATTCTGAAGGTAGCGGAAACAGCATATATCGATGCCCGAAATACAAAAATCTCTCCACAATCAATTTCCAGTATTTCTTCACCGTTATCAAGCGAGATAGTATTTGAATCTGCCAGAGAAATTGCGTAAGACAGATGAGCAATTGAGTTCTCAATCTTAGGTAACAGACTATTCTGTATCAAGTTCTGAAATCGCGCAAAAGAAAGTTTTTCCTCTGCATTAAAACTTCTTGTCATTGGATACAAGTACATTTGAGGAGCTTTCGCCAGTAAAGTGAATTGATTTTTGAATAAAGTTCTGTCCGTATCCTCAAATTCATCATTCATGTCATTATATAACCCCCAGAACTCTTCATCATAGTTAATACTGGCCGTTTCCAAAATTGCCAATCCGAAATGTGCCATAGGATTATCAGCATCCAGAGCCAAAGCATCATTGAATTTACCCTTGATAACTTCGTAAATAGCTTCCGAAAAAATATCATTGCCACTTACAGGATTATCTATTCCGCTTTCTTCCGCATTGAGAATTTCCTGATTAAGAAGTACGAAACCTTCTCTCGCAAGTTGATTGGCACCAGATAGGTCATCTGAATCAGGTGGTCCCGTAGTTTTCTTGCTGTCGCTTTTACATCCAACCAGCAAGGATAAAACAATTATAGCTATGACCAACAAAATTTTATTGTTCATAAATCCTCCCTTTTTCTTTTCAGCCGTTAAAAACAAATCTGGTCGCTTTCACATATACGCTAATTTTACTAAACAGATTTCATGTGTCAACTTTTTCAATATAAACATGCGACACAAAATAACAGAAGTAAGTGTATTCGGTAGTTTCATGAATTGTTATGCCATATACAGACATTATTTAGCTCGAAAAAAAAGAAATTGAGTTACAAAAAGACACCCAATACTGAAGCAATCATACTCAGTAGTCGAATTGCTCCAGTATCAGAAGGCCTTAGATTTAAGAGGTTAATTCCGTTGTTGCTACTTTACTAAATCGTTTCCCTGAGCGTCTTTGAAACCTCCGGTGATAATCATAATGAGATCAATCCAATGCCAGATAAGGAAGCCGCCTCCTGTAAGCAACATGATTATTCCACTACCTGTTTTGCCTGTATAAAACCTATGAGCACCAAAAGCACCTAAAAAAATTGATAAAATCAGAGTTGTACTCCATTTTTTTCCTTCAACATTTCCTTCTGCCATAATCATCTCCTTTTTTTTATTATTCAGTTTTATCTACATCTTACTGTAGAGTTAAACTAAATCGTTTCCATGAACATCATTATAGCTTACAACCGCTATAAACAATATCTCAATTAAAACAAATTCTGAAACACTTTGAAAATTGCTGATACCACAGTTCTTAATCATTTTTTTCCATCTGATTCAACAGCAATTTTTTTTAACACTTTGGCAGACTAAATCCTCTTCAATTGCTTCATTTCCACAATATCGGCAGAATTTAATTACACGCCAAAGCTCAATTTACAATATTAGGCTAATAGGCAAAAATATGTCAAGCCCTTTTTGCCCGTTTCTTTGTTATCATTGGTTCTGCACTGAAAAGCTATTCACTGAGGACACTTCCCTGTGCGTTTTTCCCACCATCCTACTCTCGCGTCGGGTGAGCCATCGTGAGTAGCGAAACAAGGTTTTATGTCCAGTAGCGGCGTTCCCTCTATGCAATCCAGTCCCTGCACTGTAAGGAAGCGTCCCTCGCGAAGCACAAGTTCGCAGGTGGATAAAGCAATAGGGTTGGGTCTGTGGGGTGACCGCAAAGCAAAAGTGCCATGCGGTTTGTTGTCCCATCGGTAGCCTTGTGTGAGCAAATCGCGCCGGGCATGGTGCATCCAGTAGAGCACCAGAATATGTGTACAGGTTTCAACGCTTTGCAATGCCGGAGCAAACTCAGGAAAAACTTCAAGGCGAAAAGTCTGCTCGCGGCTTTGGCTGTAAGGGTGGCATTCCTCTATAGTGTTGTAGGGACTATGGATAACACCAATAGGATTAAGTTGCGGATTTTCTTTCATATATAGCCTCGCGGGTAGTTAACAGCAGAATTCGGTAGAGGTGTAAAGCTCATTAAACTCCATGTAATAAAGATAACAAGTCTCAAAATTCACTCCGTCTCATTTTTTGTAATCTTTGAAAACCCGACAATCTGCACTCCAGATAGAAACGCAAGAAAAATTTGAGTTTACTTACTCCTCACCCGCACAATTGAAAAAAGTATCTGGCTTGCCTGCTTATGGTTACCTTTCGCAATAATAAAACACGGCATCGCGGATATAAGATAATCGCTACTTTTTTGTTGACGACTATAACACGTAAGTATTAAAGATACAACAACCTGATAATAAGGAATAAGTATGTCTTTTTGCAAACAATAATGAAGAATCATTACCATACGAAAACAATATTTGGGACTGTAAAAAAGATTGTGTAAACTTCCTGAAGAACTAATAGTGTCTCAGGAGGAACTATGCTTTCAGATGATAAGATCAAACGTTTAATTGCCGAGAAAAAGCTTAATACCATTGATGATGTA
>JAIOTM010000222.1 GCA_021106755.1 Candidatus Cloacimonadota bacterium
AGCCTTCCAGACCAACCTCCTGGCACTTAACGCCGCTGTAGAAGCGGCTCATGCCGGCGAAGCTGGTAAAGGATTCGCGGTTGTGGCGGAAGAGGTTAAAAACCTTGCCCTGCGAAGTGCCGAAGCAGCCAAAAACACTAACGAACTCATTGAAGGTTCGCTACGTAACTCCAACGCCGGAGCAACAATTGTTTCTGAGGTGATTAACTCGTTTACTGAAATAAACAGTAGCTTTGACAAGGTAAACAGTATTGTGCAGGAGATTGCCGCCGCTTCCGATGAGCAATCTCAGGGCATTACGCAGGTAAATCAGGCAGTTGAAGAGCTAAACAAGCTTACGCAGCGCAACGCAGCCAACGCGGAAGAATCCGCCGCCGCCGCGGAAGAGCTTAGTAGCCAATCGGCGGAACTGAAAAGCATGGCAAACGAGTTTGAATTGTCTAAATCATCTTATGGTAGTGGAATACGCCAAACTATTGAACGCCGCAAAGAACCCCGTAAGATTACAAATGGTAAAGCAAAACCGAACGATATGTACGAAATCGATCCCTCTAAGATTTTACCCTTAGACGAAGTGGACGAGGATGACTTCGAAAGTTTTAAATAAAGACATATAGTTGCGGAAGAAACTACCCAATCAGCGTAGTTTCAGCGAAATATGGATAGTGAGACTAACATCGGTGCATCAATCCAGAGAGATATGCAACTGTCCGTAAGTGCCATCAAAGCCGGGAGGTATAAAACGGAAGTTACTGTTTTTAACAGCGACAATGCTTTCAATAACCTTCTCTGGAGTCTTACCTGTTAACGCGCCGATAATATCAGAATCATCTATCAGCCACATAGAAATTTCGGAAGGAAACACTCCGAGTACTTCTTCGTACCGCTTCAGCACTCTCTTTGATGCCGGATTTTTAAGACCTTCTGCCCAGGCGAGAACTTCTACGAGTGGTAGCAAGTGCAGAAATTTTTGTGGTGTATTCGGCAATGAAGTATCCCGCAAATCTAAGCAACGTTGCTTTACACCAGTAAGGACTTTCTTATTACACACCGGGCAGATACCGTTTTCCGGTGGAGGATTGAATTGAATCGCTGAACTATGACCAGATCTGTTGGCACGGTGTCCAGTAAGGTAATACCTGCCTTCGGATGGATGAAACTCCGCTGTCATTACAACCCGACGCTGGCGAATTGCCTCAATAATCCCATTGTAACTAATCTCTCCTACTTCAAGTTGAGTAAACTCGCGACCTACTCTGTTAAGCGCGGCACTATGGCAATCGCTGGAAGAAATCATAGCCATTTGTGCTACTTGTGGAATTTGCACTAACATAGCGGGGTCGGCACTCAAACCAGTTTCTACTGCGTGGATATTCGGCAGGAAATCGCCATAGAATTCACCGAAAGAAGAAAGCCCGTTTTTGCTTCCGAGTACTCCGTCTGGGGTCATTATGTGCGCTGGGATTATCTCTATGAACGGATTAATGTCAGCTATTGCCTCTAATTGCGTCAACAGCTCGTCCCGCGATTCTGATGTGATAAAGGGACGACCTATCGTGTTCTTCATAGACCAATTTTCCATTAACCTCTGCATTTCGGTTATTTGCGCGAATCCGGGAAAGAGAATTACATGGTGAGCAATAATTTTATTGCTGTGTCCCGAAATCCGGGTTGAGAAGATAACCTCAGTCTGTAACACAAATCTGCTACTATCTCCCGGCAAAGCAAATAATCCCGATTCACGTTCCTCAAGCAGTTTCTCTAACTCCTGAGCACGGGGTGGATAGATACAATCTCCCGTACCAAAAACATCAATGCCCTTGCGTTTCATAGTAGTAGCTATATCAGTGAGTTGGATATCTCCCACTCCTCCGGCGTAGCCGGAGTGCGAATGTAAATCGACTGCAAGTTTCATATTCTGCTCCTGAAAAAGGGCAAAAAGCTATAGAAAACTTTCTGCCCTGTAAATTATTGAGTCTCTATGTTATTCGATTATACGAAGATAAACAAGCCCATTATCCCGGCTTGCAACATAGATGTCGTTTCCATCAATGCGAACCTGATTAACATAACCAACTTCGCTTTTGGGCACATTGCGTACAAGTCGCATATTATATGGGTCAGATATATCCACCACAAAAATACCAACACCGTGGGTTCCAACAACCATGTATTTGCCATCAATATCCAGAGAACGGGCGAAGCTGATTGTATAGAATGAGGAATCCAAGAGCCTTGCGTCAGTATAATTATTCAGCTTTATGACAGAAACACTGCGGGATTCCATTGTTGTGATGAAAGCGAATCCGTCCTGGAGACAAACTCTGTATGCCGAACCAGGAGTATCGATAGAAGCAATAAGGTTTTGCGTAGATTTCTCCACTATATGCAACCCAAGTTGCGAGCCAGCAAGATACCAGTAAGTAGTATCCTGATCGAATCCTTTCACCGTGTTAGGAAGATTTTTTGTAACCGGAGAACCCAGCCAAAGGTCTGAGCCGTCTGCCTTTACATCTAACCATCCGTATTTCAACTGATTGTCCAATGTTCTAAGCATAACAACTTCATAATTAATGTATGGGGGAATCGCGTAATCAGGTATTTCATCAATATTCTCCATATACAGAAGGTCGCCGAGGCTCTGAGTTCCGCCAATCTGTTGGAAAGCAAAGCGTAAGGTATCCATGTCAGTAATATCAAAACCAATAATCTTGTCAGAGTCGGAAGTATCGTAAACAAATAATCGACTTACAACTTCGCGAGTAGTCAGAGTGATATCAAGTACCTGAATCCGGCGAACAGAAGTAAAACCAGCACCATCAAACTCCTGAATCTGATGCACAAGTTCCAGATTATCTCTGCGGAAAATTGAGAATCCACCCTTATCTTCCGCGACAAAAATATGGGTGTCGTTAATATCAACATCCTTAGCGTAACCCAAAGTGCTTACTTCGCTTATTACTATCACCGCACTGGAAGTTTGAGCAGGGTCGTTGGGTTGGGCACAAGCCGTAAAAAGACCTAATAGTCCAATAATCAGTAAAAGGTTAAACCATTTCATCTATGCCTCCACATTATTTATAACATTACGCTGACTCAATTACAAATCAGCTCAAACTTGTCCAGCCCAAAGTTGAATTTGGGTGGATGGGGTGCTAAATAATATCGAATTCTTTGAGATTCTGATAAAGCTCGGATACAATTCCTCTTACAAGGAACAATATCGGAACCGACAAAAGCATTCCCAACAACCCGAAAACAAATCCGCCCGCTATAACCGTTAACATAATTACAAGGGGGTGCATTTCCGTGTTTCTGCCAATTACAATTGGATAGTTAAACGAGTTATCTATAAACTGCACTATCTGCATACCGATAAAGACATAAAGGAGCATAATCAAGGGTTTGCCAGTTAGAAGCACAGAAGTAAACGCCGCGAGAAGCGCGAACCACGGACCAAAATAAGGAATCGCGTTTGCCAACCCCGCCAGTACTCCGATAATAAGCCCGTACTTAACACCGATAAGTCCTAACACCGTAGAAGTAAGTGCCGAGACAGCGAGAATCTCTATCATCATTGCCCGAAGATAAGTACCAATAATCTGGTCTATCTTTTCTAACAGATTGATAAACAATTCAAAATAGCGATTAGGTACTAACCGGATAATGTAATTCTTTATCTTGTCATGATCAAGCAACAGGAAAAAACCAATTATCGGAATCGTTACGGCAAACGAAATAATCATTAGAAAACTACCGAGAAAATTGAGAACTAACTCAGGGATTCTGGTAGTGCTGCGTACTAAGTAGTCGGCAACATCATCTATTATAGAGGCAAAATCAACAAATGGAATTTTCTTCTCTATAACGGCAAACTGGCTCTCTAACCGACCCATAAATGGAGAACTCAGAGTGGAAACGGAGTCAGATACGCCAGTAAGAATCGCTTTTGAGGACGCGTTTTCCTTGATAAACTTGTCTAAATCGGAGCGGATAATGAAATCCGAGATATTTTCCGTTTCGCGTAATTTGATACGGGTGTTGTGGTGAATAAAATTCTGTAAAGAATCGGCAGCAATGAGAGCTTGCCCTTCCATTTCCATTACAAATTTTTCCACCTCGAAAATGGGAACGAATTTGCATGGCGGCTTGATAATTTCATCCTCCGGCAATTGATAACCCGCGATGAATAGCTCCAGAGAATCAGCCCGTACTACTTCGATGTCAGAATTCTGAATAATGAACTTTCTTATTCCAACCGCCAACTCCTGCATCTGCCCCACAAATCGCGGAATAAACGAAACTCCCGCCAGTGCAATAAGTAACAGAATCACTACATAGACAATGATGATACTCAACGCTCTCGGTAGATGTTTACGCTCCATCCAGGATACTAATGGGTTAAGTAAATAGGCAAACAGCAGAGAAATAATAATCAGCGTAAAGATGCTATGGAAAAACCACGCTCCCAGTACAACGAGAGAAAGTACTAAGCAGAAAAAAAATATCCGAACCAGATTAAACTTGTTTTTTTGCATCTTCCTCTCCGTCTGAGGGTTCAGCAGATCTTGCGGAGTGCAGTTCTTCCAGTTCGCTTTGTGCGTCCCAGAATCGCTGGTTAGTGTCAATCACCATCTGAGAGAGACGTTTTCCTAATTCAAAAAGTATTTTCCCACCAATCTTAGGGTGAGTAGCGATGAACTCCTGAAAATCTTTTTTCGAAACAGCGTACAGCGTGGACTTGACTGCCGCTCTGGCACTCGCGGTTCGCTGTGTTTCAACAAACAGGGCGGGTTCGCCAAAAAAACAGTATTTGTCAAGGGATGTGAGAATAACGACATTGTCCTTTTTTTCGAGAACAATTTCAATTTTCCCTTCTTTAATCATGTAGAGCACTGCTACAGGGTATCCTTGTTTGAAGATATACTCCCCGGGCTGAAAAACCCGCTTGTTAAGCAACTTCGAGAATAATTTCAACTCCAGCCGATGCAATTTTTTCAAAAAAGAGATATTTCGGAGAAAGTAGTATTCTTCTTTGGTCAGGTTGGCATGGTCAGTCTCTTTGTCAAAGAGCTTGTTAAACAGTCCCATTGATACCTCGCTTACGTAGTTGGGGCACAATAACCGCTATAGAAATAACGATTATCGCTATCAACGCTCCTATCCAGCCCAGCAGGCTGAGTATTGTAACAATAATCCCCGCGGCAACAACACCAATAAAAATACACAAGAGCGATGTCCAGTATTTCAAACCAAATAGGAACGATGCCATGCTCCCTGTCCAGCCACCTGTGCCGGGCAACGGAATTGCCACGAACAAAATCAGTCCTATCTCTTCATACTTACGGATTACTTTGCTTTTGCTACGGGTTTTGTCAAAGATTCTATTGAGTAATCGTTCTAAAAATGGAATCCGACTGAATAATCTGGTAAATAATTCCAGTAATGGCAACATAAGAAACATAGGAACCATGTTTCCGATAATAGCCACCACAAAACAAGTAAGCCAGTGCAAATTCAAGAGTTGAATACCAATTGGAATTGCTCCCCGCAGTTCAACTATCGGAAGCATTGAAATTACAAATACGATGACTTCTGGCGGTATATTATGAGCTTCCAGCTTAGTTATCATCCTGTACTTGAAATTAGTTGTATCGGATAAGGCAGACACATTCGCCAGCAGTAAACCAGACACTGAAAGAAGCAGTACTATTAGAAGAAGTCTATTCATCTGGCCATCCCTGCTGCCCGATAAGTGGAACAAAAGTGCAACCATCCTTCTCGGTGCGTTCAAAATTGTCACCTTTTCGTTCCATAATTATCAATCTTTGAAAACTGGATGAACCAACCGGAATAACAAGCCGTCCATTATCCGCAAGCTGATTCAGAAGTGCCGGCGGAATTTGCGGTGCAGCGGCAGCAACAATAATTTTGTCGAATTCCGCTTGTGGGGGCCAGGCTTTTTCCCAGCCCAATGTCCCATCTCCGGTACGAAAGTGTATATTTGTATATTCAAGTTTGCGTAAAACAGTCCTTGCGCTACGCGTTAAGCTGTTATGCCGCTCTACCGTGAAAACTATCCCCGCGAGTTCAGCTAATAGTGCTGTCTGGTAGCCGGAGCCTGTACCTATTTCCAGAACAGTATCTTCTTTGTTCAGTTGCATCTCTTTAAGCATCAGGGCAACCATATAAGGTTGAGAGATAGTTTGCCCCGTGCCAATTCCGAGAGGATGGTCTTCGTAAGCATGTTCGCGGTATTCATCAGGGACAAAAAGATGGCGTGGAACCGTTAAAAATGCCGTTAGTATAGCAGAATCATTCACTCCCCTTGCCTGAATCTGCTCTTGCACCATAAGTTGGCAACGGTCTTCAAACTTCATTGTTAACCCATTCTTCAATGTTGCGCATAGCGGGAGTGTGAGTAAACTCCGGGCATACAGGTGTTATTGAAATATAATTGTTATGTACAGCATGCAAATCAGTTCCGGGAACAAGTTCCCATTCCGGGACATCCCCACCGATTGTGTAAAAAGTTTCGCCCTGCTCATCAGTCTCAGTTGAAATAATGTTCTGATATTCCCTGTGACCAAGCCGGGTGGTTTTTATTCCTCGAACAGCACTAAGCTCTACATCCGGTACGTTTATATTGAGGATATAGCGGGAAGTAAGAAGTGCGCAAATATCCTTTTCGAGCAATTCCCCTAACCACCAGGCTGCTGTGGGAAACTTCTGGTCGCGGTAATTACGGATAGATATAGCAATCGCCTGATAACCCAGCAACATCGCTTCCATAGCAGCGGCAACTGTACCGGAATAAAGCACATCCTCTGCCATATTCTGCCCACTGTTAATGCCAGATATTACTAAGTCAATGGGTTTCTCCGCCAGCATTTCCGTAGCGAAAAAGATACAGTCCACTGGCGTACCAGTTACTGAGAAACGGCGTTCTCCCTGCTTGTAAACACGCAACGGTTTGCGTATTGTAATCGAATGAGACGACGCGCTCCGTTCTTCGTGAGGTGCTACTATGGTTATCTGATGCCCCCGCCGGGTAAGTTCGTCCGCTAATAAATTGAGTCCGGGAGCATTAATCCCGTCATCGTTGGTTAGTAAAATATTCACTTTTTATTCCTTTCCGTGTCAAAAGTAGAGTAAGCACATTTCTTGGCAAGGTCGAAACTGCGGATTTTCATTGACAGTGATAGACTTCGCGCAAAGAAATCCTCCTGTTCTTCTGGAGATTAAATGAAAAGATTCTATCGGGAATTACTTATAGTGCTGATTTCGCTGATTGCAATTACCGCAATCTGGGGATTCATTAACGGCGATCTTCTATTGCATAGTAAACTATACAGTCAGGAATCAGGTTGGTTTCTCAAATACGCCCAGCCATGGCGGACACTATATCTGTATGGAAACATACCCGCCCTCATTCTGGCATTCGGTGCAATCGCGCTGCTTGTTGCCGGATTGCTGAAACAACCTGCCTCCAAATATCGCAAACTTAGTTTGTTACTAATCCTCGTTATGCTGATAGCCCCCGGCATTCTCATTAACGCTGTTTTCAAAGACCACTGGGGACGCCCCCGACCACG
>JAIOTM010000411.1 GCA_021106755.1 Candidatus Cloacimonadota bacterium
AATCCTGATAGAAACTGACATTGATAAAACGGAACTGATTACCCGTTATAGGCGTGAAATAACCACTTTACGCTCTTCCTTAGATAGCCTCACTACCGAATTGAATAAGTATCGGCAGATGAATACTGACCAGCAGATTATGCGGCTGGATAGATTTATTGGATTAGTTAACAACCTTAAATATGTGGAATATCTTTATTTCGAGCGAAATGAAATCAAATTAACCTGGCAGTCGGAGCGCACAGCGAGAGAGTTTAAGCAGTACGCTCTTGACGACTGGAACGGGAACATCTATATCACACCAATAATTGATACTAATCCACTTGGACCTGAGTTAGGTCGCCATTTCTCTAACAACATGGAACTTGCCCAAGCCAGAGCACTGACAACGAAAGAGTATTTTACCAGTCAGTTACGACTACCTGAAAAAAAGATGAAAACAGTTACTGCCCGATCCCGAAAATCAGCCTTTGAAGAACGAGCTGTGACATTATCGTTATTTCCCGCGAATTAATTGTTGGTCTTGGTGCGGACTGCTATGGTTTTTTTCCCCCACAAATAACAGGGAGTGCAGAAGCTTTCCCATTTTTTTGATAAAAAGCATTGACGATTTTCCGGCTATAGCTATATTTTAGTAACTTATTACAAAGGAGTAGCGTATGGACCCTCAATTGTGGAGTTGGATAACCCCTGCACTAATCTGGTTGATACTCGGTATCGTGTTTATTTTAATGGAGTTTGCCATACCTGGATTTGTTATTGCTTTTTTCGGAGCGGGAGCATTGTTAACTTCTCTGATGACATATCTCGGTGTAACATCGTCTATAGCCTGGCAGTTGGCACTCTTTATAGTTTTCTCGCTAATGTCTCTGTTTCTCTTGCGAAAATTCGTTACGCGTGCTTTCTGTGGCAAAGTCGATGACCATGAAATCGAAGAGTTCAATATGGATGTCGGAAAAATCGTAACTGTAACGGAAACCATTGATCCGCATCATGGAAGCGGAAAAATCACCTACCACGGAACCATTTGGAAAGCAACAGCCCGAATCCGGATAGAATCTGGCGAAAGTGCCAGGGTTATCGGCAAAGTCAACATCACTATCGAAGTAGAACCAGTTGAAGACACTGAAGACACAGCACATACTGAAGAAAAGGGGGAATAGATGCCAGCAGTCATTGCATTAGTGTTCATTCTTGGACTAATAATTATTGTACTGTTCAAGACTGTAAAAATTGTGCCCAACCAATGGGCATTTGTAATTGAACGTCTCGGTAAATACACCAAAACACTTACAGCTGGTTTCCATATCCTGCTACCGTTAATCGACAAAGTAGGTTATAAACACACCTTGAAGGAATTGGCAATTGATGTTCCACCCCAGATTTGCATTACCAAAGACAATATCGCGGTGGAAATTGACGGCGTCCTTTTTCTGAAGATAGTTGACCCTGTTAAAGCGAGCTACGGAATTACCAACTACCGTTTTGCCATTACTCAGTTGGCACAAACTACTATGCGTTCTGAGATTGGTAAGATTTCTCTGGATATGACTTTTGAATCACGGGATACAATCAACGCGGAAATTGTGCAGGCAATTGACGAGGCTTCCGACCCGTGGGGCATCAAAGTTACCCGCTACGAAATAAAGAATATTGATCCGCCGGAAACAATTATCGACGCAATGGAGAAACAGATGCGCGCGGAGCGTGAAAAACGGGCAGCCGTTGCTATCTCCGAAGGTGATAAACTCGCTAAGATAAATCGTTCGGAAGGTTACAAGCAGGAAGCTATCAAACGCTCCGAAGGTGAACGGCTGAAGCGGGAAAACGAAGCTAAGGGTGAAGCAACCGCTATTCTCGAAGTAGCCAACGCGACAGCGGAAGGATTACGTAAGATTGGCGCCGCTATTAACGCGCCTGGTGGCAACGAAGCGGTGCAACTGAAAATCGCCGAGGATTGGATTTCCACTTTTGCAAAACTTGCCAAGGAAAACAATACTATGATTGTACCAGCAAACTTATCTGATTTGGCAAGTATTACCGCGATTGCTAAAAACGCCTTCAAATTTGATGAAAAAGGTAAAATTGACAAAGAATAATCAGTAACTAAGCTGAATAAAATGCCCGGATTGACTGGCAGGTTACTCCGGGTTTTCTATTGCTACCTATTATGAAAATATTAAAATTTCTACTGCTTTGCATGATTGCTATTCCGTTACAGGTTTATGGTGAGTCTGTTAAACGGGACTATAGCTGGAGATTTGGAGGGAAATCATGGTGGTTAAGCTTGACAATGGATACTGATGATTACGCGTTTTTTAAGGAGAGAACCCGTTATCGTGACTACGACCTTTTTGCTTCAGACCCTTTTGATGACGAGTTTATCACAGATATTGTAAACTCTATAGAAAGTTCCGCGAAAAAGCACAATACCTCTAAAAGCGAATTACCCTACTTAATAATCTCGTTTGTACAATCTATGCCTTACACCGAAGATTCAGTAAGCAGTGGCTTTGACGAGTTTCCGCGCTACCCCTACGAAACACTATACGATAACGGTGGTGATTGCGAAGATACAGCGATTCTGGTGGCGGCACTACTCTACGAGATGGGCTACGACGTGGTGCTGTTGAAACTACCCCTGCACATAGCTGTTGGAATTCGGGGAAAAAATGTTTCCGGTACTTATTTCAAGCATGATGGTAAGAAGTACTACTATCTTGAGACAACTGGAAAACACTGGAAATTGGGGAAAGTACCAGACGAATACAAAAACGCTGTACCTGAGATTGTTAGAATTCAACCTCGTCCGTATGTCATCCTTGAAACAGAGAGCCAATACAAATTCAATCATCGGGATGTAACTCTTTCCATGCAGGTTAAGGCGACTAACCTCGGTACAGTAGTAGCAAGGAATTTTTTTGTAGATGCGCGAATTGAGCAGCAGGATTCGACTGAAGTATGGGACAGAAAGCAGAGCAAGCGGGTAAATCTTGAACCCGAAGAGAGTCGAACCTTTTTATTTGAAGGGCTTAAAGCGTTTTCTACAGAAACGTACAGAATTTCAGTTGCAGGATTTGCGAAAGGATATAAAACAGATTCACTTATAGGTGATTGGGTGCTTCTTAAAAACAAAGCCCCATATCTGGAACTGACCTATGGCTACACCCTCAGATATAACAGCACCGACACCTATGTTGATGTTGATTTGACGGTTTCCAACACAGGTACGCTGAATGCCGAAAACGTTCAGGCAAGAGTTGAACTAATTCTTGGAACGAAGCAAAAAGTAACCGAGAAGACCATATTTCTCGGAGATATAGCGATAGACCAATCGTGCCGGGCTGAGGTAAAAGAACTTCACTTGCCGGGTGGAAGAAAATTTAAAATAGCTGTCGAAGCGTCTGCCGGAAATTTCAAAGGAGACCTCCTCATATCAGAGTGGATTACAGAGCCAGCGGCGATTAGCGACTAACGGAGATTACATGGCGGAATTTTACCTATTTAAACATGGCGAACTGGATTATACGGAACAGTGGAAAGAATATCTTACTCTAAGTAATGACTCATCTGAGTTGGAAGAAGTACTC
>JAIOTM010000179.1 GCA_021106755.1 Candidatus Cloacimonadota bacterium
TAAAAGCGAGATAAGGAGAAAGTACTTGCGGAATAACTCCATACAGCCATACCTGAAGTGTGCTCGCGCCAGTAGCCCGGATTGCTTCTATGGGACCTTCGTTGATGTTTTCGATTTGCTCGGAATAGAGTTTCGTTAACGCGGCAACAGAATGAATCATAAGAGCCAGCATACCGGCAAAAGGACCAATACCTACCCACACGCTGAAAATAATTGCCCAGACAATTGCTTCGATGGAGCGACCAACTGTGGCAATGGTGCGGGTGATAACATAGATGGTATTGCCTAGAAAAGTGCGGGGCATCAGGTTTCGTGCTGCTACAAAGCTGAGTATAAACGCGAATGGAACCGCAAATAACGTAGCCAACAGAGCCAGAAAAATAGTTTCCGCTAAAGCACCGAGATATATTCCAAGCATTCTTGTATCGGGATGAAGTAATCCCGAAGCAATGTGAGATGCCTTATGAAACTTAGTGAAGAATTTGTACGGATGAATCTCAACTACAACCCAGCCCGTAACCATTGTAACAATCGGAAGTAACCAGAGTACAACAATTGTCGCGTAAGGTTTCCGCTTGAGAGTAGTTTTCAGAATATATCGATACCCAATACTGTCGTGTAAAAATATACCCGCGAGAAGCGGTAGTGAGCCGGGTAACCAGTAGAAAACGCTTGCAAATGGAGCGAGTCCACCAAAGTGATAGCACAGAAAAAGGATAGCTCCTGTAAGATACAGCGAGATAAGCAAATCAATAGCAACCGCGTAGAAAATCAGTTTAATCCATTTTGTGCTGTCAAGGTTGATGGTAAACCATCCACCGAGTCTTGCAAGGAGTTTGAAAGGAGTGGTAAAGATATGTAGCCTGAAGGATTTACTACGTAACGTTCGGCTTCCGAAGGTTACGGCTCTGGATTTCTTCCCATATTTAAAAATATTCAGGAGCAAATTTTTCAGTTCTTTCAGACACATAGGTTTGCCGCTATTTTTGAACATCCACTGCATAATGTGGATTTAATTGGTTGTTTCACCGAATCTCCACTTCTTCGGCTTGCTCGCCGTAGATTTCGCGGAATCGAGTCTCGTCAATTTCCAGCGGACTCCCATCGAAAACAATTTCGCCATCTTTGAGAGCTACTACCCGTGAGCTATATTTACGTACTAACGAAAGAAAGTGCAAAGAACAAATAATAGTGATGCCGTCCTTCATGTTAAGCTCCCCAAGATACTGCATAACGGAGTCGGAAGTTGCCGGGTCTAAACTCGCGACAGGCTCGTCTGCGAGAATCAAATCAGGTTTCTGCATAAGTGCTCTGGCGATAGCAACCCGTTGCTGTTGTCCTCCGCTCAGGTTGCAGACTTTCTCGTTCTTATGGGAAGTCAGCCCGACCCTGTTGATATTTTGCAGTGCTATCTTAACATCTTCGTGATTTCGTAAAATATTCACAGAGCGGTGCAAAGAAAGATAACCCAGTTTGCCTGTAAGTACATTAGTTAGTACCGAAAGGTTGCGAATAAGGTTAAATTGCTGGAAAATCATGCCGATATGGCGGCGTATTAGTCGCAGTTGTCCTTTATCTGCCGTTGTAACATTTTTACCTTGAAAAAACACTTCTCCTGAAGTTGGTTCTATCAGCCGATTGATACAGCGTAGCAAAGTTGATTTACCGGAACCAGATAATCCCAGAAGCACCAGAAATTCACCCTTGCGAACATTAAGCGAAATATCTTTCGCGGCATGTACACCATTTGGATAGATTTTATTCAGCTTATTAAGTTCTAAGAGCATAGTACTATCGAAGCATGTTCTCCGGACGCATATCAAGGGCTTCAAGTGTCTGGCGAACAACATCGTAATCGCTGTCCTGAGCGGGGGCGAATCCATCAATGCTGTAAAGCTCATCCAGGATTTTCCTGCCGTCTTCGGATGCCGCAACCTGCATAAGGGCTTCAGAAATTTCCGCTCTTAACTCAGGCGAAATATGCGCACCAAAGGTTATCGTGTCGTTAGGAATCCACTCTGTAAAAGCAAATGGAATAACTTTTTCTGCGACATCAGGGTAAGTTGCTAGGACTAATTTACGGGCATCCTGAGGCTCCCCTTTGTCGCTGGGCGGAGACCAGAATGTACAGCCGATATCCGCGTTGTTGTTATAGACAGCGATAATTGCCTGAGGATGTCCACCCGCGAACATCTTCTTGTCAGGTTCAATACCATTTAGGGCAAGAAGGGCGGCAGGATAAACGTGACCGGACGTAGAAGCTACATCTGTGTAAGCGATTATTTTTCCCTCAATGTCAGAGAGACTGTCTATGCCACTGTCAGCCCGACAAACAAGCTGTCCTCTGTATTTTTGTAGCCCATGGCGAATAGTCATTAACGTTACTTCGGCTTTGTACTTATCGTGAGCAAGAACATAAGCAAAAGTCGGAAGAAAAGCAACATCCGCTTCTTCGGTACCCATTGCTTCGATAACCGGAGCATAAGATGTAGGTACTTTGCTAATGAAGTGATAACCTGTGATTTCTTTCAGCATTCCGGCTATCTGATTGCCGGAAGCAATTACTTTGGCTGCCTCTGCCGATGGTACGAAGTAGAGTTTTATCGGGTTTTTCTCGCTACCAAGTGGTTGTTTTGCACCTCCGCAGGCGGCGAGAAGCAGAATCATTATCAGGAAACAAATTATTTGTGTTCTCAAAATATCCTCCATTTTAACGGACGTTGTTTTTTATTATCATGTGGATTCTTATTTTCTAATTTTCTTTACGTGATTTACTCGAAGGGTACTTCCCTGTAAAGTGATTCCTGAGAACTGCACAAAAGTTTTACTATTTAAGTAGTAGCATTTTCTGGATGTACGTACTGCTATTTGTTTTTAACCGCGTGAAATATACACCTGAAGCAACTGGTTTTCCGGTTTCGCTAACTCCATTCCAGTTAACTGAGTACATACCTGATGGCAGGACCTTCTCGACAAGCGTTGTAATCTTCTGTCCGGCAGCATTGTAAATACTGAGACTCACCTTTGACGACTCAGCAAGCGAAAACCGAATCTCTGTATCCGGGTTAAACGGATTGGGGCAATTCTCCAATAATGCTGTTGCGATAGTTGGGCTATCAGCATCATCTACAGGAGTTCCATTGTCTAACGGGTCTGATATGACAGCAACAGAGTTATCGGTAATATAATTCGCTGTAACGGCGTAGTAGTAAATTCCGCTGGCAAGGTCAGACCATTCGGTATCAATGTAATATGTATTGAGAAGCTCTGTAACGAGAGTCCAGTTATCCGGCTCATTCAGCAACGATTCTTCAAAACGCCAGACGCTGTAGCCCTGCAATTCTCTTGTGAAGTCGGGTGATTGCCATTGAATAATTACCGACGCACCTTCGTTCATGATATTTGTGGTGATATTCTGCGGGGGACGTAAGGCTTCCAGTAAGTCTAAATCAATAGTCAGTGTTTGCCCTTCACCACCACAACTCCGTTGATTATTGCGGGTTCGTAGCCATAAGAAGCGG